>JAZOCI010000119.1:0-17994 GCA_045596465.1 Bacteroidales bacterium
TACATCATCGACATCGATGGTAACAACAATAAATGCCTGACATCTTCTGCTTCAAGCGAATACAGTCCGACATGGAATAAAGACGGCTCTAAGATTCTCTTCATGTGCGCCGACAGCGGGGGTATGCAGGTCTGGGAGATGAATCCTGACGGCAGCGAGAGAAAACAAGTCTCGTTCGTAGATGGCGGAATCACTGGTTTCAAGTATTCTCCAGATGAGTCGCAACTGCTTTTTACCGCTGAGGTGAAACTCAAAGACAATGTAGCTGACATCTATCCCGACCTTCCACTGTCATCTGGCAGGGTGAATAACGACTTGATGTATCGTCATTGGGATCAATGGGTTGACACATACGGACATATCTTCGTGACTTCAGATAATGGCAAAGTTAAGTTAGATATTATGGAAGGTGAAATGTGGGAAGCTCCTGTGAGACCTTGGGGCGGCATGGAACAAATCGCTTGGACTAAAGACGGACAGAATATCCTTTATTCTTCAAGAAAGAAAATCGGTAAAGATTATGCGACTTCCACAAATACAGACATTTATCAATATAACATTCCGACAGGCGAATGTAAGAATCTCACCGAAGGCATGATGGGTTATGACATGAATGTCGTCGTTTCTCCACAAGGTGATAAAATTGCTTGGGAAAGCATGGAACGCGATGGCTATGAAGCTGACAAACAACGTCTTTTCGTCATGGATTTAAATACAGGCGAGAAAAAAGATTATTCTATAGGCTTCGATCAAAACGCTACTCATCTCCTCTGGGCTCCTGACGGACAATCTATTTATTTCATCAGCGACCGTAATGCAACAGATCAGATTTATGCTTTAAGTCTAAGCACAGGAAGCATCAGAAAGATAACAGAAGGAAAACATAATTATATAGGTATTGCATGGGCTAGCGATAAGTTAGTCGCTGCTCGTCAGTCGATGTCGCGTCCTACTGAATTATATATCGTCAATCCACAAAACGGCGAAGCGAAACAACTTACTACTGTCAACGACAATATTTTCAATCAATTGACGATGGGTAATGTTGAAGAACGCTGGATTGAGACCACCGACGGAAAGAGAATGTTGGTATGGGTCATCTACCCTCCACATTTCGACAAGAACAAGAAATATCCTGCTCTGCTCTATTGCGAAGGCGGACCTCAAAGCACAGTAAGTCAGTTCTGGTCATATCGCTGGAACTTCCAGATGATGGCAGCCAACGATTATATCGTAGTGGCTCCAAATCGTAGAGGCTTGCCAGGCTTCGGTCAGGAATGGTGTGAGGCTATTAGTGGTGACTATGGTGGACAATGTATGAAAGATTATCTATCAGCTATTGATGCTTTGGCGAAAGAGCCTTTCATCGACGAGGACAGACTCGGAGCTGTTGGCGCAAGTTTCGGAGGATTCTCTGTATTCTGGTTAGCAGGACATCACGAAGGACGTTTCAAGGCTTTGATAGCTCACGACGGAATGTTCAATTTCGAGTCGCAATATCTTGAGACAGAAGAGATGTGGTTTGTCAATTGGGACTTAGGCGGACCTTTCTGGGAGAAAGACAATCCTGTAGTACAATGGTCGTATGCCAACTCACCGCATAAATTCGTCGATAAATGGACTGCTCCTATCTTGGTCATTCATGGCGCTAAGGATTACCGCATCGCTTATACTCAAGGCATGCAGGCTTATAATGCAGCAGTTTTAAGAGGAATACCAGCAGAGTTCTTATATTTCCCAGATGAAAATCACTGGGTGCTTCAAGCACAGAACGGCATCTTATGGCAGAGAAGATTCTTCAACTGGTTAGATACTTATTTGAAGTAATGAACAATGAACGAAGAACAATGAAGATTGTAGAGACGTCTATGCACCGCATCCTTCGCTTCTATCTTGTACCTTTCCTTGGCCTTAAGCCTAAACTGCGGAACAACAATGTCATACAAACCACTGTATTCGCTCAATATCAACTCTTGTTCCTGAGATAGCATAACATTATTGTTTTTATGCTATAAAGATACGAAAATCCTGCACATAGACAAATTATTTTACAACTATATGCAGGATTAATCGTTAAAAACGAATCTGTTGAGACTTTTTCAGTAGCCTCGTTAAAGTCATTTTTTTATTTTCAATCGACAGATTCTTCTCTCTTGCTTTGACGTTTACGTTCTATCTCATCTAATATTATCTTTCTCAAGCGCAAGCTCTTAGGTGTTATCTCGAGATATTCATCGTCTCTAATCATTTCCATATATTCTTCCAAAGAGAAACGTTTTGGAGGTATCAAGACAATCTTTTCATCGGAGCCTGAAGCACGCACATTGGTGAGATGTTTAGTTTTATTAACATTTAAAACTATATCGTTGGAACGTGTATTTTCACCGATGACTTCACCTGCATAGACCTCTTCGTTAGGTTGTACGAAGAACGCGCCTCTGTCTTGAAGTTTCCACAAAGCGTAAGGAACAGCAACGCCGGTCTCCATAGCTATGAGAGCTCCTGTGTTACGGCCTGCGATCTCGCCTCTCCATGGTTCGTAACCTTTAAGTCGTTGCGACATAACAGCTTCACCTTCAGTTGCTGTAAGCATATTACTTCTCAAACCGATAAGTCCTCTCGATGGAATCTCGAAATCGATGTTCATTCTGTCGCCCTTTGGCTGCATATTAATCATCTCGCCTTTCTTTGCAGTGACGAGTTCGATAACGCGACCTGCAAACTGCTCAGGAACCTGAACTGTAAGCATTTCAATAGGTTCGCATTTCTTGCCGTCAATCTCTTTAAGAATGACTTTCGGCTGACCAATCTGAAATTCGTAGCCTTCACGACGCATTGTCTCTATTAATATAGAAAGGTGTAAGATACCGCGACCGAACACCATCATTGAATCTGGCGATGCCGTGTCTTCAATACGAAGCGCGAGATTCTTCTCCAATTCTTTATAAAGCCGATCACGAAGATGACGTGAAGTGACAAACTTACCTTCTTTACCGAAGAACGGCGAGTTATTGATTGTGAACAACATACTCATTGTCGGCTCATCAACATGGATTGGAGGTAGAGCTTCCGGATTTTCCAAATCCGCAACTGTATCGCCGATCTCAAAATCTTCAAGTCCCATGATTGCCACGATATCGCCAGCTTTGATAGGATTCTTGGTTCTTTCTTTTCCTAAACCCTCAAAAGTATATAACTCCTTTATTGTGTTCTTCTTGACAGTACCGTCACGTTTCACGAGTGAGACATTCATACCTGCTTGGAGAATACCGCGTTTCAGACGACCGACGGCGATACGACCTACGTATGAACTGTAATCTAAAGATGTAATCAACATTTGAGGTGTGCCTTCTTCATACTTGGCTGCAGGAATATGTTCCAAAATAGTGTCGAGAAGATAGGCAATATCGGCTGTCGGTTTCTTATAATCCGCTGACATCCAACCTTGTTTTGAAGAGCCGAACACTGTAGGAAAGTCAAGCTGTTCTTCCGTAGCTCCAAGATTGAACATCAAATCGAAGACTGCTTCATGAGTTTCTTCTGGATAACAGTTTGGTTTATCTACCTTATTAATTACCACAATCGGCTTAAGTCCTAAGTGCAATGCTTTTTCGAGCACGAAACGTGTTTGAGGCATTGGACCTTCAAAAGCATCAACCAACAAGATGACACCGTCTGCCATATTGAGAACGCGTTCCACCTCGCCACCGAAATCGGAGTGACCGGGAGTATCAATAATATTGATTTTTACGCCTTTATAACGTACCGAAACATTTTTCGACAAGATGGTAATACCTCGTTCTCGTTCAAGATCGTTGTTATCCAATATCAAATCATTTGTCTCCTGATTGTCTCTAAACAATCTCGATTGGTATAAAATACGATCTACCAATGTGGTCTTGCCGTGGTCGACATGGGCAATAATTGCAACGTTACGAATACTATCCATCTATTATATTTTTTGAAAAACGAGTGCAAATTTACAAAAAAATGCTTTGTCTATTTAAAATAATCTATCCAAAAACACCTGTTCTATTTCAATTTTTTCTCCGAGATAAAGCAGATATGCTTCTATATTTTTTTTGATGCCCATTCCTTGCAGAGCAACGACATAATTTCGCAACTGCTCGTAATATTTCTCATGATGAGCGCCTGTCTTATAATCTATAAGTATCACTTTATCATCGAGTTCTGCATATCTGTCAGGACGTAATATCTCGTTTTCGCCAAACTTATTCATAACAAGAATCTCCATTTCATTTCTGACGGAGGCTTCCTTTGAATAAGCTTTCTTAATTTCTTTTATGTTAATTATTTTTTCAAATTGCTGTTGTAACAACTCCGCCTGATGCACATCTATGCTTCCTTCGTTAATAAAATTTTGCAATGTTTTTTCAGAATCTTCTATCGTATTGATTTTTGACAAGATATCATGAACGAGTTTTCCCCATTCTTGCGGAAGATAATCGAACTCATTTTTTGCCCAAAACATCGTCGGGTCTGGTTCTATCGACAATACCTTCGTCCACTCCAATGTCTTCGGAATTTCATTTTCATCTAATTCCAAAATCTCTTTCTCCTCCTCATCTTCAGAATCTTTACAATAAGAAATCTCTCCTAACTTATACAAGATACTATTCTCATTTTCAACAAGTTGAAAACGTTTGTTAAGTAATTCAACATCTTCTTTCTCAGCCACATTCTGTTTCTCGCCATTAGAATCCGTAACATAATATCCGATTCCCGCATTGAAATATTCAACAAAAAAGTTGTATAAATCATTAGAATTATCGTCATCGTCGCTGTCTTTCGACTTGTTCTTCGTATAAACGAACATCAGATCCGACGATCGCGTCATCGCTACATACATTACATTAAAGTCATCGAAAGCCGCTTTCTCTAACTCTTCAACATAATGTTTCTCCATATCGGTGTCGAGAAGACCTTTATTAATAGGTAAGATGAAATTATCGACATTCTTAATATCTTTTAACAATTCAAAGTCGTCTGACGACAGCCACTTCTCGCCACCTCTAAGTTTCTCAGGCACCTTGGTGTAAGCATAAGGATACATAACGACCTTAAATTCAAGACCTTTCGACTTATGAATCGTCATAATCTGCACTGCGTCAATATCCGCCGATATTTTAACATAAAAACTGTCAGATTTCTTATCCCAATATTCCACAAAAGCATCAATTCCTTCATTTTCAGAATTTTGCCAATCTTGTACCAAATTCATAAAATATTGCAAAAATTCATCTTCCACAATATTGAAATCATACATCTTGATTATTCCGCAACACAAATCATACAAGCTATATGATTGATTTCTAAGCTCGTAAATCTTATCTTTATCAAAATTATCTTGTAAAGCCTTCTGAATGTCAGACGAAGCAGAATCCTTACAAAGATTATTATAAAACGAAAGAGCCAACTTCGTAACATCATTTTTATCGTCGACTAAATACTTAAGAGTCAATATTATAAGCCTTACCTTATCAGACGATTTAAGTAGAATAGAATCCGAAGATATGATAGGAATATTATTTTTTGAAATAAAATCGGCGATGTCGGCTCCATCAGAATTATTACGAACCAAAATCGCAATGTCTTTGTAACTGAATCCTTTATCTTTAAGAATGTTAATATCTTTTAACAATGAATTTTTAACGGCTTTTTTATACAATTTTTTCGGACTTTCCTCATTATCATCGCCTGTAAACTTATCCATATCAAAGATTTCGACACTCACAAAACCTTCGTAATCATAAACTTTAGGACATTTCTGTTCCAAATTATTTGCATAAACGCCACGATAATCGTCAGATGTTAATTTATATTTAGAAAGTCTGAAAAATGAATTGTTAAAATCTATTATATTTTTCTTCGAGCGATAATTATACTGCAATGATTCTTTGTGAATGCTATTTCTTAAAGTATTTTCACATTCTTTGAAGAAATCGTTTTTCTTGGCTTTATAAATCGAAGGAAGATTTATAATCTGCTCCACCTCCCCGCTCCTGAAACGATAAATTGCCTGTTTCGCGTCACCGACCAAAAGACTCATATTATTCTCAGAAAGTCCGTTTTGAACCAAAGGCAGAAAGTTATGCCATTGTAAAAGAGACGTATCCTGAAATTCATCGATGAAAAAATGCTTGTAACGCGAGCCTATTCTCTCGTAGATAAACGGGATACTACAATCATCCAAAATATCGGAAATCCTTTTGTTAAACTCCGAGATATGAACCTTATTTGTCTCGTCAATATGCTGATTTATAACACTTAACAGAATACCGCGCAGAGCATACAGATACAAGTTCTTCCTCACGATATTGACAAGAAAAAGATTTTTATGATTTTCGACAAGATTTTTACATAATCCAACGACATCAATTCCCGCCTTATTTATCGCATCGAAAGTCTGCTTGTTTATCTTACCGTTTGAATACCAATCTTTTTCGCCGTTAAATATTTTTTTTGCCGTAGATCCCACAACCGACGAAGGTGCGACATTAACATCTTTCTCAATTTTATTTAACATCGACGGCAAACCTCTCTGTCCCAAATAGTAATCGCTTGGCGATATGTTAAAATCTTTTTCAAAATCTCTTATCGACTGCAAATTTTCCTTAACGTTTTTTTTGTATTTATCATAAATCTCGTTCAAAGATTTCTTTATCTCATGATATTCTTCGTTGGAAAATTCTTTTGCATTAAGTATTTCTCCTTTTTTATACGCGCTTTCTTTCAGAAGTTTTGTCACGAACTCTCTGAGAGCTATGTCGATACGCCAAGAGTTCTCTTCGTCTAACTGAAAATTAACGAAATCTGTTAAAATCTCCGTCAAATATTTATCATCTTTATCAATATGACTATCAATACATTGTATCAATCCGTCCAAAAGATCGTCGTCATCGAGAAGCACTCTGTATTGAGCCGGCAGATTCAATTCTTTCGCAAAGCTACGCGACACTTGCTGTACAAAGCCATCGATTGTAGAAATACTGAAATCGGAATAATTATGTAAGATATTGTCGTACAACGACTCAGCTCTTTCTTTCAAGATATTTTCATCAATATTTATTGCTTTTGCCACGTCACTTCTCATGCCAAGGCATTTCGGATTGTCGTTGATAAATCCATCGAGATAGAACAATATCTTGGCTTTCATTTCATTGGCGGCTTTATTTGTGAAAGTCACTGCCAATATATCTTTACAAGAAACATTTTTTGAAGAAAGACAAAGTATAAGATATTCTTTTACAAGCGTATAAGTCTTACCCGAGCCTGCCGACGCCGTAAAAAGTTTAAATTCACCTTTTTTCATTTCACTCATCTTCTGTTCTTAGCTTTCTTATTTCTGTTCTTCCTTGCAAAAATCTCTCTTATGTTATCAAAACTTTGTGAATAGGAAATACCGATTCCTTGAGTGTAATCGGAATACGACTCGTATGTGTATGAATAATAGTTACTATTCAAGTTTGAATGATTGTAAGCCTTGAGACTCAACCTATTAGTCAACTTAAAACTAATATCCACGTCACCGACTATATTATTGGCACCAACGGCCACATCGCTCCGCGTTCCTGTGTACATACCCAAGTTTCCTTCTATTGTAAGCCTGTCGTCAAAAAGCTGAGTCGAAAGAGCCACTTCCAACTCTTCTGCCGTAAGATTATCTTCAGGAGTATAACGGATACCGACGTCAAAGTCTTTACTAATCTGTGATAACAAACTACTTAAAGAATTTGTCAATACATTATAATAATTTGAAGCGCCAATGCTATACAGACTCGAATTTGAATAAGAGAACGAGCCCAAGACCAACAGAGAAATGATCTGCTGCGACATAACTGCTTGATTAGTAGTATCAATAATCGAGAAGACTGTATTTCTAATATCGTCTGTTGCATTTGGCAAAGAAAGTCCGAACGTAATTGTCGGGTTAGTAAGTTTTTCGTCCAAGCGCAATATACAATCGACGTTCACATTATTCACCACCGAAGTCGAGTCAATCTCCACGCCAAGTGACGAAATCGAAGATCTTGTGCGATAACTGCCTATCACATTGATGTCGGCATCGTTAGCTTTTCCTGTCCAAGTGATTGTTCCACCTTGTCTTATATCGAAGTTACGTCTGACAAGATTTTGCAAATTAAAGTTAAATGCGCCATCATCAATAACATAGTCACCATAAAGCGAGAGCTGACCTAAAGCTAAGCCGAGGCGAATATTTCCCGAGCCGTTAGCCGTAATATTTCCCATATTGGAAGGCAAATGGATATTGGCTCTTGCATCTGGAGTAATTTCGGCATTTAAGTTAAGAGTAAACTTCTTATTTTTCTTCTCTTCTGTTACTAACACAACTGTGTCTGTCTCAACCTTTTCTTTGACAAAGACTATAAAATTATCGTTGATGGACGAGGTGCTTATCAATCGAATGTCAAGCGTAGTGTTCGGCATCGTCGAAGCATTGATATTCATGACAATATCATCTAAAGGACCATCTATTTCAAGATCTCCACTGGCTATCACCGTACCGAAAAACGAAGAATGATCATCATCTAACATATTCATTGCCAAAAAGTTGTCAAGAACAGCGTCGACATCAAAAGTGAAATTCTTAAGATAATCATGAGTAACGACACCTTTTGCCACCGCCACGTTATCAAGTGTGTCTATGAGGACAATATCCTGAAAATCAATTCTATTTTCTGAGAATTTAATAAAACGATTCGATGCGTCGCCATATCCAGATTTATTGACTTCATAATAAGTATTAAGATAATCTATATTACAAGCTGCATCATTAAGTTCCGCATCACCTATGATCACAGGTTTTTTCAAAGAACCCGTCAACGCCAGATTTCCGTCAAGTTTTCCAGAAACACGACTCAAAACTCCTTCCGTAAAAGTATTGACAAGAGAAATATCGATTTTATTCAGGTTTATATCGAAATCGAGATTGTCATTTCTGGAAGTGTAATATCTACCCATCAAAGTCAGCACCTTTTCATCAGAATCATGCCTAATTATCTCTGTATCAATAAAAATAGAAGTATCGGAGGCGTTCCAATTAGCATCTACAAACGCATGTCCAATAACGTGGTCATTAATTCCGATGTCGTTAATATCGAGATTCGAAAACAAAGTAAACTTATCCGACAAACCCGACAATCGCAATTCTCCATCAACAATTCCATCAAAATCAATTCCGATACTTGAGGTCAGCAAATCGAAATTAGAAACATCTAACTTATTAAAATTCAAATACAAAGTATCTCTGTTTGTCTTCGGGAAATATCCATTAACACTTACCGACTGATTTCCCGAATAGATGCCAAATTCGTTAATAAATATTTTGTTTTTGATAAAATCGAGATGACAATTAGGCGACAAAGACCAAATGCTATCATTGACTATAACATCTGACGCAGAAATATTCAGTCGGCTTCCAACATCATTAAAGACGTAAGACGCTTTTACCACGCCTTTATTTCTATCTTCTTGAATATCATCGTCCCACGCCATATTCATCAGCAAACTGTCATTGTGGGCGTCAATGAGGAAATCCAAATTTTCCATTGAAAGTCTGACCGGATTCGACTCTGTTTCTTCTTTGATAACGAATTCTTTCAAACGAACATTAGCCGTAGTTTTGTTCAAATCAGTTTTGTTCTTAAGATATAAATTATTGAATATCAAATTATTAAACTTAACAACATCAGACTCTATCGTAGAATGCAGTTGATAATTGTTCGAAGTGTAGGTTGCTGTGATACGAGTATTGTCACTAATATTCAACTGAGGCATCAACAGACGAGATAAAGTTTCCGTATTTTTCAGCGTCATGTTGACATAAAAATCCTGCAAATCATCTTCCAGGCGAACACCTTTTTTCGACCATTTTTTGACATGGAAATTATTCATGACGTAATTTTTGAAGGAATTAACTATTCCATTGAAATTTATAATTCCTTTCAAATCAACATCAAAGAAGTCACAATTCACACTAATATCTTTCGAATCGAAGTAATTTTCTGTCAGAACGAGGTTCAGGCTATCCATCTGATAAGTTCCTCGGCTATCTACGAAAGACGTATTTTCAAGAGAAACAGTTCCGTACAATTCGTCCAACTTTGTTCCTCTAACATTTGCCTTCACGTTTGTAGACAACATGCTTTTCTTATCATTATCAAGAAGTTCCAACTTATACAGGTCGGCATCTTTAACATTGACATCAAGGTCGAATGCCGGCACTTCGCCGGAAATATCCATCAAACCGTTGAAGTCTAATTTAAGTTGCCTTGAATTTATATCCGTCGAAGCTAAAAAACGTTGATTTTCAAGCACTCCCATAATAGAAAAATCCTTGAATTCATTATTGCCGTATTTCATTTTGTCAATATCAAACGTCAATTCAAGATTTGCATCCTGCTTCTTCAAGCCTTCTCCATGCAAACTCGACGACATAGTAAGCACAAGATCTTTATCAATTCCTACAATATCGTTAACATTCAGATTATTAGCATGAATTTTCAAGAAATAATAAGGAATTGAAACAATATTAATGTCATTATTTAGAGCGCCATTGAGGTAAATATTTCCGAGATTTGTATGAAGGTTGAAAGTCGTATTGAAGTTATTATGGAATCCGTAGAACTCACCTGACAACATAGCTTGTTTCAGAGCCGACATATTTTCTGGCAAAGGAATTTTTCTTGTCGGAGTCGGAATGGCAAATTCAGCGATGTCTTGATAAGTGAAATTCATTCTCTCAACGTTTCCAACTATGTGAGTTTCAAAGAAATTTGGCAATCCTTTCATCTTGATTGTCCCTTTGAAATTAGTGCTGTCCTTAAACGCGAAGTTAAAGTTATTTGCCGTAAAATCTCTCACGAAACCTGTCACCAGACCATTGATTTGCAAAGTGTCAGTCATTTTTCCCATCACTGGAGAGAAATATTTCAAATCACTGAGTGTCAATTGAGAAGGTCTTATATTCGCCACTATCATGACCGAATCGACGAATTTTCTGTAACTTCTGTAATCTCTGTACAGAAACTGGAGGTCAATATCCAAGGAAGTGGCATGAGATACCAAGTTAAGATTCTTAAAATCAAAGCCTTGCGACGAGACAGTAAATAAAGATTTGGAGCTGAATTTATCAATATCGAAGCCACATTTATCCATTCCCGACAACATGTCGATATAACCTTTTACAGCATTACCATCAAAGGATAAACTTCTGGCAAACAGATTGATACTATCAATATCGAGATGAGAATAATCCATGCTGACCTTCTCAGGTTTGTCTCTATTTTGATTCCAAACCACGACGTGACCTTCGCTAAGATTCAGTTCATCAAGATATACTGTCTTAAAATTTTCCTTATTCTTCTTTTTTTTGTCTTTGGAAGAAAACATTTCCGCGACATTCATCATGTCGTCGCCTTCATATTTGACGAGATTGACGAGCATATCTTCCACATCAAGACTCCTAACTCTCAATTCTTTAGCGATATCTCTTATTGAAAATCTGGCTTTAAGTTTCCCCACATAAAACATCGGAAGATGCTTTTTGTCGTTCATTTGCACTTCTTCTGCATAGACCGTGAAGTTAGGTTTCACGTAGAAAGTTCTGATTTTCACTTCCGTTTCATATTTATCAGAAAGGACTCCGGCGACTGTACGAGCGAGCATACTCTGGACATTTACGTCGAGAATGACGACGTATATACTCGCAAAAAGAGCAAAAATTATCGTAATGATAATTAAAATGTTATGTATAATCGTTTTCTTCGTATTTTTGTCCTTTCTTATTATGCTTATGAACGAATATATTTTAGCAATCGAATCGTCGTGTGACGACACCTCTGCAGCAGTTCTCAGAGGTACAACCGTTTTATCTAACATCATTGCTAACCAAGAAGTTCACCGTCAATATGGAGGTGTGATTCCGGAGTTAGCATCAAGAGCCCATCAACAAAATATCATACCCGTCGTAGATGCTGCTTTAAAACACGCAAATATAACAAAAAATCAGTTATCTGCAATAGCTTTTACGCGTGGACCTGGACTTTTAGGCTCACTTTTAGTAGGCACCTCATTTTCAAAAGCTTTCGCTCTTTCTTTAGACATTCCGTTGATAGAAGTCAACCACACAAACGGACACATAATGGCATTGTTCGCACAAGAAGAAAACGAAGTCACCAAAGTTCCCGAATTTCCGTTCTTGTGCCTTGCTGTTTCCGGCGGCCACACTCAGATTATAAAAGTAAATGATTATTTCGACTTGGAAATCATCGGAAAAACCATCGACGATGCCGCTGGCGAAGCCTTCGACAAGATAGCGAAAATCATGGGACTTCCCTACCCTGGCGGTCCTATCATCGACAGATTGGCGAAAGAAGGTAATCCCAACGCATTCTCTTTCAGCAAAGCCAACATAGCAGAATTAAACTACAGCTTCAGCGGTTTGAAGACAAGTTTCCTTTATTTCCTGCGCGACAGATTGAAAGAAGATAAAGATTTCGTCGAAAAGAACAAAGCCGATTTATGCGCTTCAATACAAAGGGAAATCATTGAAACTCTGATGAAAAAGCTCGTCAAAGCCTCAAAAGAAACCGGCATAAAACAAGTTGCTATCGCTGGTGGCGTCTCCGCAAACTCAGGGCTGCAAAAAGCGATGCACGAAAACGGAAAACGATACGGCTGGGAAGTGTTTATCCCGAAATTCAAATTCAGCACCGACAACGCCGCCATGATAGGAATTGCAGGTTACTTCAAATATAAAAGCGGTCAGTTCGCGACACAAGACCTCACACCTTACGCAAGAACAACAACTCAAAAATAATTGTTATGGATTGGAAATCATTGCTTTCTGCACAAAGAGAATTTATGGAACATAAGAAAAGCGACATCAGAAACGCTTTTCAACGCGACTATGACAGAATCATATTCTCCAACATTTTCCGCCGACTGCAAAACAAGACACAGGTTTTCCCTCTTCCAGGAAGCAAGATGGTTCATAACAGATTGACGCACAGCCTTGAAGTGGCAAGTGTCGGTCGTTCTATAGCCAGAATCGTATCCAAAAAATTATGCGACAAATACGGCAATGATTTCCTTAACGAAATTTACGACATCGACACTATAGTCTCAGCCGCATGTCTCGCTCACGACTTAGGGAACCCGCCTTTCGGACATTCCGGAGAAGAAACGATAAGCAGCTATTTCAAAGAAGGTCCCGGAAAAGAACTGCAAAACCAAATCCCTGAATATCAATGGACTGACCTTATAAGTTTCGAAGGTAACGCCAATGCGTTCAGACAGCTGACACATCAATTCGCAGGACGCCGTCAAGGCGGAATGTCATTGACCTACGCAACATTAGCGACTCTCATAAAATATCCATATCCTTCTTTCAACAATAATAATAAGAAGAAATACAACTTCTTTTACTCCGAAAGAGACACTTTCAAAAAAGTGATGGACGGCTGCGGAATAAGATGTTTAGATGAAGAGACTTTGACTTACGCACGACACCCGCTTTCCTACATGATGGAAGCCGCCGACGACATCTGCTATCTCATTTTAGACATGGAAGATGCTCACAAAAGAGGCATTGTCCCAACCGAAAAAATCGACGCTTTTTTCACTTCTTTCTACAGAAACGACGAGACTTGGTTCTTCGAGAGAAAAGATTTCATCTACGAAACCGTAACCGACAACAATGAAAGAATGTCGTTCCTGAGAGCCAACGCAATCAACAAGCTTGTAGATTGTGTATCAATGGTTTTCATTCAAAATTATGAAGCAATAATGGAAGGTTCTTTCCAGAACAGCCTCGTCCATAACCTACCCGATTTTGAAAACAAAGCTCTTGCCGAGTGCCGTGATTTTTCGTTAAAAAACATTTACAAACATCCGTCTGTCGTCAAGATCGAGTTAATAGGTTTTAACGTTATCGGCAATTTACTCGACATGTTCGTTCAAGCCGCATTACAACCGGAAAAGACCTATAACAAGAAATTAATGTCGATAATTCCAGACCAGTTTAAAAATAATAACAATGACTTATATTCTCGTATTCAAGTCGTTTTGGATTACATTTCAAATATGACGGATCTGTATGCTGTTCAATTATATAAAGATCTAAAAGGAATGTAACATCATTCACATTTTATTTTAACACCATCTATCATGAAAAATTTTTTTTGGATAATTTTATTTCACATAACAATTTCTGCTTTTACATCATGTTCAAAATTCGAACTATTTTCTAAAACAGAAACTCCGTATCATTATGGAATCTTAAAAGAAATCAACGATACCATCACAGATTATACGGAAACGGCTTTAGAATTACTGAAAAGCATTGACGATTCAACATTAAAACATAAATTTTCCAAACAAGAATATCATGAATATCAAATACTTCTATCTGAAGCAAACTATAAAAGCTATTACAATCAAGACAATATCAATGAGATAATAAACGCCAACAATTATTTTGACAGTTTGACGTCGTTATATCCGAAAAACATTGAAATCAAATACCTTAACTCGAGAGCCAAGTATTACGGTAGCGTTGGTTTAGAAGAAGCCGAGAAAACAGAAGAAGCCTTCAAAAATTACTTGAAGTCGTTGGAACTCATTGACGGCATCACTTTCAAAAAGAACAAAATCAGCGTACAGCTTTATAACGACATTCTTCATTTCAAAGCGTTAACATACACCCGACTCGGCGACATACTTTATTGGCACGACGTATATAATCCTGCTATTGAATGTCTTACAAACGCAAACACATTATTTGAATTCGAAAATAATCAGAATGCACTGTCGAGAAACAATATCATCTTAGCTATAATTTACGGTTTAAACAACAATCACAACGAGGCATTACACCATCTCTCAATCGCCGATTCCATTATAGAAATCAGCAATATAGACATAACTTTGAAAAATGACATCGAGAGAATCAGGGCTTCTGTGATGTACAATATCGGATACGAAGAAGAGGCATTCAATTCAGTGATAAGACAATACAAAACTCTCGACAATCCAAAGCAAACGATGGAAGCCGCCGGTGTTTTAGGCGACATGTATTACAACAAAAAAGATTATGATTCAGCTATTTACTATTACGAAAAATATTTCCCCGACAACAAATATTCAAAAATCGACGCATCTAACAACATCATCGAAATTGGAATCATAACAGGCAACAACGAGCTCATCACCAAATACGCACCTTCTTTAGCTGAAGAAACAAACAAAGAAATCATGCTGTCTTCAACCAAAGCCGAACTTTCCTCTTTATATCACCAATATAACATCAAAAAAAACGACAATAATTTCTACGACATCTTTCTAAAACAAATGATGCTTTTGTCGATAATTATCATCGTCGTGTTCCTATTCGGATTAAATCTGATAAAAATCAGAAGAAACAAATACAACAGAAAAATCACTGAAAAGAGCAATTATATAAATTCGTTGCAAAAAATAATCGAGAAGACTTCATCTGAAAACAAACATATAAAATCACAGATAAAAACTCTTGAAAATGAAATAATTGACATCAAAAACAAGAACAGAGGCGATTATGTTTCATTCGAACAAAAAGTCGATTCCATGAAAAACAATCCAATATATGAAAAGATGTATGATGTCAGCACGAACAGCACAATCAAAACCAATGTAGAATATCTTGATTTACAACTGAATGACCACGAACAGAAAGAACTGATAGAGTTATTCAACACAACATTCGACAATGGTTTCAATAAAATAATTTCAGAACATAATGGTTTGAAACATTACGATTTACTATATTTCTGTCTGTATATCATAGGCTTAGACGAAAAACACATTTCTGCCGTAACAGGGAAGACGTATAATGCCGTATGGAACAGGACAAGAAAAATACAAGAAATCTTGGGTAGCGACAAGAAAATCAAAGATATAGTCAAGAAGGAATTGAATTATTAATATTTATTCCAACTGCTCATGGTTTCCAATGGTTTTCTCACCTTATCTCGCGTTGGCGAGTCAGGATACCCCACGCTGATTAACAACGGTATACGTCTGTTTTTAACACCTAAAATCTTCTTGATTTTCCTCTCATCGAACCAGCCGATTATGCAAGTTCCAAGTCCCAAATCCGCAGCTTGAAGACAAAACTGATTCACAGCGATTCCGACATCAAACAAACAATAATCCTTGTTTTTTATCATGCTGCCTATTGTCGACATAAAGTTCTGTTTTTCAAGAACTACAGCGACAATAACTGGACATTGATGAGTGAATTTATTCATTCCGAGACCGATAGAACATTCCGCAATCTGTTCTTTTATATCATGATTGTCTACGACAACAAATTTCCAAGGTTGAGAATTATTTGCTGAAGGTGATATTCTCGCTGTTTCCAAGCATTGCATAATCTTCTCTTTTTCAACGGCTTGTTCTTTATATTTCCTGTCACTTTGACGAATTTTCGCTAATTCTGCGAAGCTGATATTTTCTTTCATATACGTTTATTCAGTTAACATTTAAAATTGTTGAATAAATATTTTTAAGTTCAAAGATATGTCTTTCAATAGAATAGATTTGTCTCGTCTCTTCTTTTACAACTTGAGAAATCAATCTGTAATCTTCGAGATCCAACAAAATATTTCGCGTTTTTATTGCGAAATCAGTTTCATTATTCTCTTCGTAAAGAGATGCATATTTACCGTTAAAAGTGATTTCTCTAATCAGGTTGCAATCGTTTGCCACAACATTGATTCCCTGCGCCATCGCCTCGATAACAGCCAAAGCCGCAGGTTCTTTAGCAGAATTGTAAATAAAGAGATCGAGCTGGCTCAACAAATTCGCATCATCTTCCCTCCTACCTATGTAAGTGATATAATTATCAAGGCCTTGCATCAGATAATAATACTTACAGCTATTGTAATAAGTATCATATTCCTCAACCTGATCACCAGCAACGACACATGTAAAATTCCTTCCCGAGCGTCTTAATTTTTTAATCATCTTAAAGATGCTCATCATGTCGTGTTCGGGAGTAAAATCGCCGATAGTTCCAATCAAATACCTGAAATCATCAATAAAAAATTCATCTCTCACCGATTTATATTCGTGATTATCATATCTTTTAAAGCAAAATCCATGAAATAATCTCGAACATTTATCAGGGTTGAAATGATAAAAATCCACTATATGTTTTTTGTAAGATTCGGAAGGAGATATTATGTGGTCGACTTTTTTTAATACTTTTTTGTAAAAATATTTTTTGATTCTCTTAAGTTCGTCGTGATATTCATAATCTGAGAATACGAGCTTTATATTCAAGCCTTTAATGACTTTCCAGACGAAATAAGCGTCTATGTAATCATAAACATGAACGACATCAATCTTATTTTTTTTTAGAAACTTTTTCAGTTTGAATAAGTTCGTTAATTTTTTTTTAGGATTCCAGAGATAAGGAAAGACGAATGCTGTGAAATCGGTTGTTTTTACATTTGAAAAAATATCGTCTATCAGATTATTTATCTTGTATTGGGCAGGGTTTGTATGTAAGAAAGCGATTCGCATAGTGTATATATAAAAAAAATCCAGTTGTTAACCGGATTGCTTGTGCCCATGAGAAGACTCGAACTTCCAAGAGCTTAAGCTCACTACACCCTGAATGTAGCGTGTTTACCAATTTCACCACATGGGCATTAAGCTTTTGGTATTGTGCCCAGGACAAGAGTCGAACTTGCACGACGCATTCGTCACCACCCCCTCAAAGTGGCGTGTCTACCAATTTCACCACCTGGGCTTTAAAAACGTTGCAAAGATACACTTTTTTACATTACGTGCAACATCTTTTACAATATTTTTTTATTTTTTTCAATATTTTTTATAACTATTTAATATTTAATAAGTTTACTCATTTGACTATTATTTTCTCCATTAACCTTAATCATATATACT
>JAZOCI010000120.1:0-2861 GCA_045596465.1 Bacteroidales bacterium
CGTTAAGTTTCTCGCGACAAGAAGCCGTTTTGTTATTACCACCCGCGCCGCTCACCGTAATCTTCTTACCCTGTACGGCAGTAGCGTTAGTCGGATTAGAGATGTCCATCGGGCGCGACAGCCAGTCGAAGAGATTTTTCAGCAAGCCAGGATAGCTCCGATTATATTCAGGCGTGAAGACCCAGATGCCATCGCAATCCAATATTTGTTGACGAATTATGCTTAGAGACATACGTCCGTATGCCTCTACAGGAGAATCAGCAGAACATCGACATCCCGCCTCCAATTCACCATCCTCAGAACGATGAGATGATGACGCTGACAATGACTTTGACAATGACGATGAACATAATCCTTCAACTTGTTGACTCGTTGACTTGTTGTCATGTTGACTTATAGTCTCGTAGTCTTGTTGACTTTCCTTATCTTGATTGAAATACGGTATATTTTCAAAGTCGAGATAAGAGATGACTAATCTATCTTTGAGTAACGACTCAGCCACCATAGCCAGCTGACGGTTAAAAGAATCTTTCCGCAGGGAACCTATAATAAATACGATATGTTTCATAAGACAATTTTTCCATAAAACAGATGAGAGGTGATTTTGTTGAAAGAGAGATGTAGAGACGCGTCTCTACGGGATTCCCCCTCCAAAAAAAATCTTTTCACACTACTCCTTTGACTTCTGACTTTTTAATATCTTTGCAATTCAAAAAATATTTAGATGAATTTTCCACAATTAGCGAACAATATCAGATTCACACACGAAATCTTGCAAAATAATGCTTTTCGTGCAATTAATCAAAATATTACTGTACGTAATTGGTTAGTTGGATTTTGGATTGTCGAGTTTGAACAAAATGGAGAAGACAGAGCTAAATATGGAGACAAATTACTTGATACAATTTCAAAAACGATAAGTGTAAAAGGATTGGGTGTAACAACATTAAGTCAATGTCGCAAATTTTATTTAACCTATCCTACTATTGGAATAGAAATTAATAAATATTTGCACAATCAAAAATATATAGAGATTTTTCAGACAACGACTGAAAAATTACTGATACCAGACGATATTACATTTAATGATTTAATTACAAACAAAATGCAGATTTTTCAGTCAGCAACTGAAAAATTCCCACAAATTGAACCGGCAAAATTATTCAATAATCTTTCGTTCTCCCATTTTGCAGAGCTGATATACATTGATGAACCTCTCAAAAGAGTGTTTTATGAAATAGAAACCATCAAAGGATGTTGGAGTGTGAAAGAATTAAAACGTCAGATAGAATCATCTTGCTATGAACGCTCTAATCTAAGCAATAAACCAGAATTATTAACAGGTCTGGTTCATCAAAAAGCAGAACACTACACAACAACAAATATCATAAAATCACCATACGTATTCGAGTTTCTCGGATATAAAAGTTCTGATGTCGTAGAAGAAAGTGACTTCGAAACAATGTTGATAAATCATATTCAAGATTTTATTTTAGAACTTGGCAATGGATTTTGTTTTGAAGCACGACAAAAGCGTATTCTGATTGATAATGAATACTTCTTTGTAGATTTAGTCTTTTATCATAGAATACTAAAATGTCATGTATTGATAGAATTAAAAACAAGAAAATTCAGTTATATAGACATTGCTCAATTAAATACATACGTAGCATACTATCATGATAAGGTAAAAACAGAAGACGACAACCCGCCAATTGGGATATTGCTATGTACAGATGTTTCAAGTGATATGGTAAGATATGCTACAGCAGGCATGGATGAGAACCTATTTGTATCAAAATATTTGCTACAACTCCCATCAAAGGAGTCTTTAATAGAATTTTTAAACAACGAATTAAAACATTTATAAAATATAACTTAATAAGAAACAGAGAAAAAAATAAAAAATGTCGCAGAGCAATAAAGAAAATTTGAAGATTAGGAACCTTCAATTATGCATTATGAATTATGCATTATGAATTGATATTCTGCTGACAACTTTAAAATAACACATAACCATAGCGTTTGCTATTTGTTCGGTAACGTCCTTGAAACCTGAGAAATTTCAAAAAATGTATTGGATCGAACAAGTCGTGAATGCCTGCGCTTATAGCGTGGGCGTGACTTGTTTTCCAATACGGGCAATTCTCAGGGCCTCAGGACGTGGACAAGTTTTCGCCCACGTTTTTTTTGTGTCCTGCAGAAAGCCCGTTTTGCCAAATAAGTAGCCGCGCATAAAACATAAGCGCATGAGTACAAAGTTCTTCAACAACGTACTCGGCAACACGCTATTCGACAAACTCAAAGGCATAGCTGCCTCGATGACTTCATTCGAGAGCTTCCTCGCCGTAGCCGGATTCTTCCGCTCGTCGGGTTACCACAAGCTACGCAGAGAGTTAGGCGACATTGCCGAGATCAAGATACTCGTCGGCATCAACATCGACGACATCTTCCGACATCACAACAAAGCACTGCTGATGCTCAGCGACGAGCAGAAAGCAAAAGAAATCTATAACGACGATTTCAAAAACGACATCCTCAACGCACACTATTCCCCCGAAGTGGAAGAAGGAATCATGCAGATGTGCGACGACCTCGCCTGCGGACGACTTCAGATGCGCATACATGCCACCAAGAACCTTCACGCCAAATTCTACCTCTGCCTGCCGAAAAACCACAACGAAAACAGCGACGGCTGGGTCATCATGGGATCTTCCAACATCTCCGACGCAGGATTAGGCATCAAGCAACCTCCGCAATACGAACTCAACGTAGCCATGAAAGACTACGACGATGTCAAGTTCTGCTCCGACGAATTCTGGCGGCTCTGGAACGAAGCCATAACAATAACAGCCGACGAC
>JAZOCI010000121.1:0-6169 GCA_045596465.1 Bacteroidales bacterium
AGTACCTAATGTCACTGTCACCAAAGCTTGTGTTTCGCCACGGGTGAATATTGCTGAGCCGTGTGTTGGAGGAAGTACATCGACTTCTGTCCAGATAGGACGTATTTGGTCTAACTTACGACCGTCTAATCTCTTTCTTTCTATAAGGATAGCGTCGCGGACAGCCTTACGTTCTATGTCGTGGAAATAACGTTTTGCCATTGATGCTTTTTCTGCGAGTTCTTCTTCGCTGAAGTTCTCGAGATAAGAGTCTAAGATAGCGCTGAAGTTAGCTTCGCGTTCGTGTTTGTTGGCGTTGCCAGTGAGAGCGAAGTCGTAGCATGGCTTGTAAAGTTTTTCCATCATGTCAGCTCTGAGAGCTTCGTCGTTAGTCTCATGACAGTATTCGCGTTTTGTCTGAGCTTTCTCAACTTTTGCTGCGAGTTCTATCTGAGCCTGGCAATGTACTTTGATAGCTTCGTGAGCTGCTTTCAAGGCGTTGAGCATCACTTCTTCTGACACTTCTTTCGATTCGCCTTCCACCATGCAGATGTCTTTCATAGAAGCTGCTACCATAAGTTCAAGGTCAGCGTCTTTAAGAGCTTCTTCCTTAGGGTTGATGACGTATTCGCCGTTGATATAAGCTACGCGAACTTCAGAGATAGGGCCATGGAATGGGATGTCTGATACTGCTATAGCTGCCGATGCTGCGAGAGCTGCGTATGCGTCTGGAAGAACACCGACTTCACCTGACAAGAGTGTTATCTGTACTTGTGTCTCTGCGTGATAGTCATCTGGGAATAATGGTCTTAAAGCTCTGTCGACCAAACGAGAGATTAAGATTTCATAGTCTGATGGTTTGCCTTCGCGTTTGAAGAAGCCGCCAGGGAATTTGCCTGTGGCTGCATATTTTTCTTTATAATCGACAGAAAGAGGTAAGAAGTCAACGTCTTCTTTAGCATCTTTTGCTGTTACTACTGTTGCTAACAATACGGTTTTTCCGCATGTTACCACTGCTGCGCCGTCGGCTTGTTTTGCCAAACGACCTGTCTCTATCGTGATTGTTTCGTTACCGAGTTGGATGGTTTGTTTGATTCCTTCAGGACCCATAATTTCGTCTTTTTGAGGTATTTAATAAATAAATAAAAATTTGGCTTGGTATGAAAATATAATATACGCAAAAAAAAGGCAATCTTACATTGCCTTTTTTTTGCTATCACGCGCTTTACGCTATTATTTTCTAATACCTAATTCTTTGATGATAGTACGGTATCTTTCGATATCGTTTTTCTTTAAATAATCAAGAAGTCTTCTTCTCTTACCTACAAGGCGAACTAATGAACGCATGGTTGCAACGTCTTTCTTGTTTTGCTTCATGTGTTCTGTTAAATGCTTGATTCTAAATGTGAACAATGCAATTTGTCCTTCTGCTGAACCTGTGTCTTGTGCATTTTTACCGTATGCACTGAAAAATTCTGATTTCTTTTCTGCAGTTAAATACATATCTTTTCTTTTTACTTCTTTCTTTTCGGACTGCAAAGATAGCATTTTTTTTATTAGAAAAAACTTTTTTTGAAAAAATATTTTTTTTTGAAATCTTTACAGATTGATGTTTGTAAGTTGTTGATTTTTACTTTTTTAAATACAGGTTTAAATAAAAATATTAGGAACGTCGTCGTTGTCGTTTATGATAAAATCGTTTTTGTTTGTTTCTTCTGGCTCTTTCGACGGTGATTCTTGTTTTTCGTTTTCTGTTTCTTCGTCGATAATATTGTGCTTGTTTCCAAAGTTAGGGAAGTAAATGATTTTTGTATATGCCTTCCTGAATTTTGCCGATTTTTCAAGTAAAGGAACTAATATCGATGTGAATATTATCGTGAAGAATATGACTGAGAAGACGATGTTGCTGACTCTTTCCGAACCTGCCAATTGTGATTGCGAAATCATCGTGGCAAGAACTGCCGCCGCTAATCCTCTCGGTATCATCATGGATAAGAAGGCTCTATCTTTGTTGCTGATGCCCTTGATGTCTGATGGTAATGAAATTCTTACGACATATATTCTTAATATTATCATCAAGAATGAGATGCCTAACCCTATTAATAATGATATAAGGCTGTCGAATTTTATTGAGATTCCTACGTAGACGAAAAAGAATGTTTTCATCAGGAAGACAAGCTCGCTGAACAATGTCCTTTCTGTTGGATTGAGCAGCGTCGGTTTTCTGTCGGAAAACTTCTTCAGCCATTTATCGTGAATAGCGTCCATGTTTGCTAATCCTATTCCGAATGCGAGTGCGGAGATGATGCCACTATATCCTAATAACTCGTTGATACCGTATATGATAAAGACGAAAGCTGGAGTGGTGAAGATGGAATTGTTAATGGTTCTTACCTTATCTAATACCATCGACCAGAATATAGAACCGATGACACCGATTAGTGATGCTAATAAGAATGAGGAGAAGACTTGACCGAAAATGATACCGACTCTTATCTCTCCGTATTTGTACGATTCAAAAATGGCTAATGTCACGACAATACATAAGATGGCGCTGAAAGCAGACTCTAATATTAATATGGTCTTGCTCTTTTCGCCTATGCTGATTTGCTTTACTAATGGAATCGCCACTGCTGATGATGAGCCTCCTAAGGCAGCTCCTAACATAAAACTGATGCCCGGATTCATGCCTAAGGCTAACCAACTGAATAATCCTACAGCTGCAAATGTAAACAGGAAATTTACTATGGTCAATTTGACAGTGTCTTTTATTGAGTCGGCTAAAGTTTTAAATGATAATTCGGTTCCACTTTCAAATAAAAGAATTACGAGTGTCAGCTGTCCGAAGACATTTCCCATCGAACTTAACTTCTCGGCATCAACGACTTTTAATATCGGGCCAATGAGAATTCCGATGAGCATGAGAAGAAGTACATCGGGTATTCTTTTCTTGCTGAATATTTCAGCAAACCAGTGTGCTGCAAATACTAACGTTCCTAATGTTAAAATGAGTAAAGCTGGTTCCATCACGAAATTTTCTGCAAAGATAAAAAAAAGACTAAAGTCTACTGTCTACAGACTACGGATTTTTTTTACCTTAAAAAAGAAAATCTGAAAACCTGAAAACTTTCCCAAATTCTCAGATTCTCAGATTTTCAAACTTTCAGATTTTCAAAGTCTTCTTATTCTCCTTTATAGAATGGGAGTTTCACTATTGTTGCAGGGATGAGTTTTTCTCTTACTTTGATGAAAATCTCGTTGCCGAATTTGCAGTGTGATTTAGCGACATAACCCATACCGATAGCTTTCTTTACAGATGGTCCCATTGTACCTGAAGTCACTTCGCCTATTACGTTGCCTTCTGCGTCGCAGATTTCATAGCCGTGACGAGCGATGCCTTTGCCTGTGATTTCAAAAGCGCGTAACTGACGTGTGACGCCTTCTGTCTTTTGTTTTTCGTTATATTCTCTGTCGATGAAGTCATTGCCGTCGACGAATTTTGTGATCCAAGCCAAGCCTGCTTCAATTGGAGATGTTGTGTCGCAGATGTCGTTGCCATATAAGCAGAATCCCATTTCGAGACGTAAGGTGTCGCGTGAGCCGAGACCTGCAGGTTTGATACCGAATTCAGCGCCTGCTTCTAATACTTTCTTGTAGATTTCAACAGCTTTGTCGTTTGGCATGTAGATTTCGCAACCACCTGAGCCTGTGTAACCTGTTGTCGAGAAGATAACGTCTTTTACACCAGCGAATTCCAAAATCTTGAATGTGTAATATTCCATATCTTCAACAGTTGTTGCTGTGAGCTTTTGCATAGCTTTCAGTGCCAAAGGACCTTGAACAGCAAGTTGTGACCATTGATCGCTTTCATTGACGAACTCAACGCCGAGTTCCATGCCCATTTCTTGTGCTACTGCTGCCATCCATGCCCAGTCTTTGTCGATGTTGGCTGCGTTAGGAACCATAAAATATTCATCTTCAGCTACACGATAGACTAACATATCATCGACGATACCGCCTTTGCCGTTAGGAAGACATGTGTATTGAACTTTGCCGTCGGTCAAAGCTGCTACGTCGTTTGTTGTGCAACGTTGTACGAAAGCGAAAGCTTTAGGACCTTTAGCGCGGAACTCGCCCATGTGAGAGACGTCGAAAACGCCAACGCCTTTACGTACTGTTTCGTGTTCTATATTAACGCCTTCAAATTGAACAGGCATGTCGAAACCTGCGAAAGGAACCATCTTGGCACCCATTTCACGGTGCATCTCGTTGAAAACGGTCTTCTTTAAATTTTCTGTATTTTCCATGATATAACTTGTAATTGAATTGATTTTTTCTTGAACGCAAAAATATAAAATTAAATTCAAAATATACCATTAATTAATATTTTATTTTTTGCATAAATTGTAACTTCTCTTAAAAATATTTTACAACAATGGAGCCATGTATAACGGCAGATACAAAATACCATTATCCTCTTTCAAATCTCCACTATGTAATACATAATTGGTGTGAAGATATTGACTAAACTTGTTACGAAACTTTATCAAAGATGACGTTTTATAGTTGTTGGAAGATTTTACTTCAACAGGACAAATGTTATGTCTATTTGTGACTATCGGTTTTCTAATCAGAAAATCTATTTCGATATTATCTTCACTATTATCTCTATTTGATTGCGTGTAATAATACAACTTCTTTCCAGATGTTCTGAATATTTGAGCGACAAGATTCTCCACAAGCATTCCCTTGTTTATCTCGATTTTATCTAACAATAATTTTGCATATAATTTTTCTGATAAGATTTCATTCTCATCAAAAGAGTGCGATATCAATAATCCCGTATCAGCAAAGTATAATTTGTATTTAGCGTCATCACGGTTTAATTTTAATCCAATGCTTGGCTCGGTGGCGGCATAACAGGTGTTGACAATTCGAGCCTCATCTAACCAGAAAAAGGCATTGTGATAATCTCGAGTGCGTGCGCCTTTTTGTAAATTACCAATTCTAAATCTTTTCTCATGACGCTGCAGTTGTCCTGGAATAGAGTCAAATATCCTAATAACTTTAGGAGCTTCGTGAGCAGAATATTTGTAAATGTCGTTCCTATATAAACTAAGGATATTGCGTTTTATGTGATCGACATTGTCAAAATCTCTGCTTTCAACATATTCGTTTACAGCCTGAGGCATTCCGCCTACTATCATATATAACCTCAGATAATCCATGAGCTTGCGATGCAATGCGGCGCCAAGAGACTGCTTCTTCTCAAAACATTCCGCAACAAATGACATTATGGAATCTTCTCCCATAGCCCATAAGAACTCTTCAAAATCCATAGGGTGCATGTCGATATGACATTCTTCAGACGGAATTAAAATTCCATTAGTGTTTCTGCGAATACTTATCAAAGAGCCTGTCTCGATATAATCATATCTATTGTCAGCAACTAACCATTTAATGGCTTCTCTTGCCTTCGGATAAAGCTGTACCTCATCGAATATTATCAGGCTTTCGTGATGATATAACTTCACACCAGCCCATAATGATAATCTCATGAAAAAAGAATCCAAATCACTAAGATAGTTGTCGAATATCTCTCTTAACTCTTTGGTCATGTTTCCAAAGTTAATTAATATGTAAGATTTATATTCGTTTTTTGCAAACTCCTCCACTATATAGCTTTTCCCAACACGTCTCGCTCCGTCAATAAGCAGAGCTTCTTTCCTCGCATTATTCTGCTTCCATTCTATTAACTTATTATAAATCTTTCGTTTCATATTATAATTACACTAAAATAATATTTTTATAATTGTGAAAATTACAACAAAACAATATTTTTATCATTTGTAATGTTGCACTAAAACGGTGTTTTCTTGAACGCAAAAATATAAAATTAAATTCAATGATATACCATTAATTAATATTTTATTTTTTTATCTTTGCGATAAATCATTACATGATGAAAAAATACCTTTTAATAATATTATTGGTCTTATTATCAAGCGTTAGGCTGAACGCCGCTTATATCCTCATTCCGATGGACGAAACGCAGACGAACCATTTGAAGGCTTACGGCGTGGCATATTGGATTTTGGAACGCGAGGTGGAGATAAGCTGGCTTCTTAACTATAAAGGTGGCTCTTATCTCATTCCTTATCACGATATGTTTGAACGCGAATGTAAACTT
>JAZOCI010000122.1:0-36195 GCA_045596465.1 Bacteroidales bacterium
TAGAATCTTAGAGAAAAAAGGTTTCGTCGGACACGAGACTTTCTGCAAAGCTAATCGTTATTATCCGCTTATCTCGAAAGAAGATTATTCTCAAAATTCTCTCAACACTCTTGTGAAAAATTATTTTAACAATTCCTATACTGAACTTGTATCAGCTTTTGCCAAGAAAGAGAATTTTACGATTGAGCAGCTTGAAGAACTAAAGAAAATGATTGATGACGCTATAAATAAATAAGTTATGATGACAAAAGTTTTATTGACATTCATAGCGACGATAGTTTTGTATTATACTTATAAACTATTGTTTGGCAAATGTAACAGGTTTGAAATCTGTCGTATAACATTACTGACGATGTCGGTCTTCGCATTCGTATTTCCTTTCATCTCGATAGAAATTTCTGAACCTTTACCTGAATATTTTTTAACATTAGAAAATATTGAGATTTTAAATAATAATAATGTAAATGTTGAAGCGGAGATTGTTAAAAATAATTCACTTTCATTCTTACAGATAATATCGCTCGTATATATCATAGGTGTAGTGATTTCTTTTGTGAAAATAATTTTTAACATTTATAAGATTCATAAAATTAAAATAGGAAAGAAGATAGAAATTGTTGACGGATTTAAGGTTATCTATACTTCTGAAAATCATATTCCTTTCTCATTCTTTAACAATATTTTCATTCCTGATAATACAAATCCATTGATATTAAAACATGAGATGAGTCATGTTAGGCATCGTCATTCTTTGGATATTATCTTAATGGAAATTATGATTTCGTTTCAGTGGTTCAATCCTTTTATCTATAAGATGAAGAAGGAACTGCAAGGCTTGCATGAGTATATAGCGGATAATGAAACTATTGAAAACGAGACTGATAAATCGAACTATATGATGTTATTATTGCAGCAGTGCACGGCTGACGATTATAACGCTATAGCCAATAACTTCAGTTTTTTATTAACCAAAAAAAGAATTGTTATGATTACACAAAAACAAAAGTCAAAGAAGATGGTAATAAGGATGTTACTGACTCTTCCCGTATTCGCGCTCTTGATTTTGCTGAATACACAATGCGAAAATGTAAAAGTCAATGACAAACAAACTGTTAATGCAGATAATGTTATTAATGAAGTAAAACATTCAAATCCGACTTCTGTGCAGAATGCAGATGTGGAAGTTGGAAATCTTTCGGGTTGTATCTATGATAACGATACAAAAAAGCCGCTTTCAGGAGCTAATGTTATATTGAGTAAAAACGAGGAAGAATCATATAACACTACTTCCGATAATAATGGCAGATATGAATTTAAATCAATTCCTGCTGGAGCTTACGACTTGAAGGCGTTTTATGAAGGCTATAAAACGATTACAATAAAAAGCATTGTTATTCCTGCTGGTAAATTCGCTTTCCAAGATCTTTCCTTGATTAATGGTAACGTACATAAAAGAAAAAATCCGAGTTCAAAAAAATATGTCGAAGTTTCAAAAGATTCCATTTATGCCGTTACAGAAGAAATGCCACAGTTTCCTGGTGGTCCTAATGAATTGATGAAATATTTGGGTAAAAATATAAAATATCCTCAATCGGCGTTTGAAAAGAATATTGAAGGAAGAGTCTTCGTTAGTTTTGTCGTTGAGAAAGACGGCTCTGTCACTAATGCGGAAGTCATGAGAGGCATTGATAAAGACTGTGACACCGAAGCTTTGCGAGCAGTTTCCTCCATGCCGAAATGGTCGCCAGGACTTAATGAAGATGGCGACCCTGTAAGATGTAAATTTACAGTTCCGGTGGTTTTTAAACTTTATAATAAAGAATAAATTTGTTCATGGCAGTGGGTGACATTAATGTTGCCCACTGTTTGTTAAGACGACGCGGCAAGCCACGTCCCTACATTCTTAATTGTCAATTCTTCATTGTTCATTGTTCATTGTCAACTGTCAATTGAATCACCGTAATCTCCGGCTTCGTCCCGATTCTCGATTTCATCAAGGTTTCACCTAAACCGATATTCACGTAAAGATATTGATTTTCATGTTGAAATAATCCTGCTACTTCCTTGAAGACAAACAACGACGGCGACCATCCGAAGATGGAAAACTGCATCGCGTGGGTGTGACCGGAAAGCATCAGGTCGATTTCTGGAGTGTCTTTCACTTCCAACTCCCAATGTGTCGGGTCGTGACTTAAAAGTATTTTGTAAGAACCGTCTGCATTCTGCATCGCCTTCTGAAGGCTGCCGTAAGAAAGGAAAGCTCGATGCGTCGAGATATTTTCGACTCCTATTAAAGATATAGTGTCGCCATCACGGATTATGTTCACGTTCTCGTCCAAAAGCAAATCCCAACCCATATTTTCTTGTCGTTGTTTCAGTTCCTCAACATATTGCCACTGAATGGAATCGGGGAAGTTGCTGTATGCGCTGTAGTCGTGATTTCCTAAAACGGAATACACTCCATCTTTGGCTTTTATCTTCGACAATATTGTGTCCAATCCGTCCAATTCCCAAGGACCGTATGAGACCAAGTCGCCGGTAAAGACTACAATATCAGCGCTTTGTTCGTTGATGACATCGACGAATTTCTGTAATGTCTTGCTTCTGCCTTTAAATGAATGAAGATGTAAGTCAGATATTTGAACAATCTTATAATCGTTGAACGATTCTGGAACCTTCTCACTTTCAATATTTACGTTTACAACCTGACATTGATTTCTCTCGATGAAAATTCCGTAAGCGAATAGGAGAGGGGCGAGGAGCGTGAACCAAAGTCCTTTCTTGAAAAACGCTTTGAATTTCTTTCCGAACAAAGTCGCTGCTAATGATATTAACGCTACAATCAATGCGATAGCAGCCATCGCGAAAACGATGATTATTAAATTTGCTATTATTTCTATTATTGATACCATAATAATTTACAGTTTTACAATGTGCAATTAACAATTAACAATGTACGATTAGCCTTTAGTCTTTAGCTTCTGGCCAACATGCAATTTTGCAAAGATAAAATTTTATGCAATCCTTTTGAACAAAAACTCCTTCTTGATTGTATTATATTCGGTTTTGGTTATACATTTCAATTTTCTCAAATGACGAAAAGCATTCAAGTTCTCAGCTGGGTGCTTTTTTAATTATTTTAATTGATTTTCAATTTCTTCTATTGTAGGAAGCGAAGCTTTAAAATTCTTTAGCAATATTTTATTAATTCGTATTCAGAAATCCCTATCGCTAAATTGGTAGTTTCAAAAGCATATTGCGCCACGACATTATTTTTCGTTTTGCAAATTAACAACCCTATCGTAGGAGAATCTGATTCTTTTCTCATAACGCGATTTACAGGACTAACATAAAAATTCAACTGACCTAAGAATGAAGGATCAAAGTCTTTATTTTTCAATTCAATGACAACAAAACAGCGTAATTACAAATGCTAAAACAGCAAATCAGTAAAAAATATCTTAAACTGTCTTGCACTTTGAAATAATATGAATAATATCTCCTATGGAATATTACATTGCCTTGATTATAAGATATATAGAATCGTTTAATATATTTTAGCTTAGTCGCTGAGAAGCCTTGATTTGACTTTGCCTGATTTGCTTTTCAATTTTACAAACCACGACTTATATTCATCAGAAAAGTTAGATGGAATGGTATTATTTATATTTAAGGGTATAAAAACAAAAAATGCATTTTCTAAAAATGGAAGTTTCTGATATTTAGTTAATTAGAGAAAATAAGTAAAAAACGAAAAATGCATTTTAGTTGGATTTGCTTGTATTTTACTTGGATTTTTGCTTCTATTAGTTAAAGTTTGATTAAAGTTTGGTTTGATTTGTACAACTTATACCTTTGTTTTGATAGTGAATTTACTAAAAACCAATGATTTAGATGTTTAAATAGTGTTTAAATAGCAGTTAAGCACTGGTTGTTGATGAGGTGCGGATCTGTGCGAAAAATGCCTTCCAGAGCGTGGTCTTTGGAAGGCTTTTTTATACCTGTTTTTTTGGAAAAAATATAGAGTTAGGCGCAAGTTAGGCGCAAAAGTAAGCGCAAAACGGTGTGATTGAAATATGCTTACTTCTTTAAAAATTATAAAAAATCTCAAAAAATGAAGAATTAAGTAACCTTTACTTCTTTTTTAAGATATGGTTTTGGATAGCATTATTTTAAGTTAAGTTTATAATTATCAGTGATTTATGTGTATTTTATAAGAAAAAAGCCTAAAAAACACTGATTTTGGTATTCTTTAGGCGTTTGTAAGTGAGCTAAAAAGTGTCCTAAAATGTATCTTAATGTATGTTTTAATGTCTATTCTAATCTGATTACGCCGACAACAATGCTCAAACTCCTGATGTCTGACTTCGGGAATGAGAATGGAGGATAGTTATCTTTATTGTCTGATACTAATATAAGGTTGTCAGGGTTCGTTTCGTCTTGGAATACTCTCTTGACAAGTGCTCCTTGAGAACTGTCTATAACGTAGATCTTTCCCCATTGAAGGAATAACACATTTTCTATATACTTACAAGCAAGGATGTCGCCGTTAGAGTACTTTGGATACATAGATGAACCAGATACGCGTATCATATAGTCAACACCTTTGCCTTCAAACTCTGGAATTACATATTTCTTACAATCTGCAAATGATACTCCAATATTATCTATAGTTGGTAAACCTGCAATTGCTTCAATAGGGATTAATGGGATTCCTTCATCACTTGTTTGATTAAAAATAGAAAAATTATTATTTTTTTCTTGCATCGTGGCGAAATCTTTTGTTGTTGTTTTATACATCTCACCATCGCCTGTCATAAGCCATTCTATACTGACGGTTGGAAAAATCGTAATAAACTTAGTAATAATATCTTCCGTTATACCTGTATTACTTTCTAATGTTCCCCTTGAAACGCCTATTTGGGTATAAAAATCCCTCTTGCTGATGCCTAAAGTATCAACAAAATGCAAAATTCTTTGTTTTATTGGCGATTTTTTTTGTTCTTTTTCTTGCATGTGGCGAAATCTTTTGTATATTTGCACCGTTGTTCAAAATTAACAACGCTGTAAAATTAACAAAAATATCAACACGATGAGACAGAAAATTGAACTGAAAGACCGTGAAGCAAGAAAGACAATCATTAAGGCATTCGGAATTACCGAATCCAACCTTAGTCAAGCATTGAACTTCCGTCGCAATAGTGAAAATGCAAAAAAGATCCGTACGATGGCTCTTCGCCATGGCGGTAAGTTGCTTCAAGAAGTAGAAAATTAAAAGGTAATTAAATAGTGAATAATATGAAAACATTTAAGAAAAACATCGGTGTCGCGATGACGGTATTTGGTCTGTTTCTCGCCATCGGAACGGCTGACGGAAGCAATTATGAGATTTTGCTTCGTCTTGGAGGTGTTGTAATGTTCGCCCTTGGCGCTTATCTTGCGGAAGTGCTTGATTTTCAATCGGGGGGGGTAAATTATGAGACTGAAAATAAAGATAAGCACCTACAAGGTGGATGCTGATCAGAATATGGAGATTCTTGCGAATATGGAGGATTTCTATGCAATGCTCGACAATGTTAATCCTGTAATCATTGAAAATTACATAAAGAATAAAAACAAGGCGTAACCTGCATCGGTGAGCGGCATGAGGAATAGTGGCGAATGAACGGGGTTCGACTCCCCGTCACCGAACTAATCAAAAGAGAAAGAGATGTATCAGAGATACGGAGACATATTGACAATTAGCGTGAACGACTGGATGGCAGCCGGACTGACTTACGACCAATTCCGCATGGATAGTCAAAGAGGCGGTCAACTTACCATCGTCAAGCGTGGCATCAACGGCAACACTCTTATAGATGTTAAGTCTATAAAGAGACCTGACCGTCGTGCTGCTATTGAAGCTGCTTTCGGGAGTATAGAGGAACAGGATAAGAAACCGTCTATCATGGATATTGTGATTGACGAGGATGCCCGTATGTTCTTCCGCGACTACACATATACTGACGAGTCGGGAAAGGAACGTCATCTTCCAGAGGAGACGCAGCGCCAATATACCAACGAGGCATCTATATTCAATATGTTCCGCCGTGTATATAACAGACAGATCATTGCTCGTGCCACTAACGGCAAGCGCAAGACAAAGAAGGAGTTCTTTTCAGAATGTGCAAAACAGGCTGAGATTCTCGCAGAAAAATACGCTAACAAGCTTCCATCTAATTCACGCTCATTGGAATGTAAGTATAATGAGTATGCCAGCAATGGTTATGAGTCTCTCATCAATAAGTTGTACGGCAATAAGAATAGCGGAAAGATTACTGAGGATGCGAAATATTGGATTATTGCTCGCTATGCGACACCTGTTGACAAGGTCACTACACAGCAGCTACTTGCTGAATACAATGAAGAGGCTCGCAAGCATGAGGATTGGAAGACTCTTTCAAGTGAGCAGGCTATCTACACATTCCTTAACCGTCCAGAGATAAAACCTCTCTGGTTCGGGATGAGATATGGCGAACTCAAAAGCAAAGAAAAATACAACCGTCAGCACAAGACACTGCTTCCTACTCGCAGAGATGTCTTATGGTATGGCGACGGCACCAAACTCAACTATTACTATCGTACTGAAGACGGCAATATCGCTACATGCAACGTATATGAAGTGATGGATGTTTATTCTGAAGTGTTGCTCGGCTATCATATCAGCGACAGCGAAGACTTCGAGACTCAATATATGGCGTTCCGCATGGCGATGCAGTTCGCCGGTTATCGTCCTAATGAAATTAAGTACGATAACCAAGGTGGTCACAAGAAACTCGCTTCCGGTGAGTTCTTCAGCAAACTGGCACATCTCAACATACCTACAGCACCATATAACGGCAAGTCAAAGACTATCGAATCTGCATTCGGCAGATTCCAAGCGCAGTTCTTGCATAAAGACTGGTACTTTACAGGTCAGAATATCACCGCTAAAAAGGATGAGAGTCGTGAGAACTATGAGTTCATCATGGCAAACAAAGCAAACCTTCCTACATTGGACGAGATAAAACGCCGTTATGCGCAGCGTCGTGAGGAATGGAACAACGCCGAGCATTTCGATACTGGCGTTCCTCGCATAAAGATGTATCGTGAATCTGTCAACGACAAGACATATAAAGTCGGATGTCTGGAAATGATTGACATGTTCGGCATCATAGATCCTACGCCAAACACATATACAGCATCTGGCATCACAAAGACCATCAAACGTCTCAACTATCGTTGGGAAGTCCTTACTGCTGATGGCGATCCAGATTACGACTTCTTACGCAACAACGTAGATCGCAAATTCCACATCGGTTACGACATGAACGATATGAGCATCGTGGCATTATACACTAAGGAACAAAAAGGTTACAGGTTCGTGGCTATGGCTCAGAAGTACATCGAGATTCATAGGGCGAAGCAGGAACAGACAGAGTTTGACCATCAGTTCATCAAAGCTTCTGAGCTTGCAAATAAGAAAATGCGTCTTGAAATGGTCGATGAGATTGAGACCATCATGGAACGTCACGGAATGCATCCAGCGCAGCATGGTCTCAACATGCCGAAACCGAAGGGTGTCAATCTCAAGAAAGAGGATGTCGGCAAGAAAACGAAGAGACTATCGAACATGGTGATTGCAGATGTAACAGACAAGTATTAAGACAACAAGATAATAAGTAGTAAATAGTTAAAAATTAAGGTTATGGAAGTAAGAGAAAAAGAATTAATCAAAGAAGCTCTTGAGCGTTATGTCGCCATCAAAGGCAGTCAGAACAAAGCAGGCAATGCTTTAGTCGGCATCAGCCCGGCAACGGTCAGTCAGATTCTTAACAACAAATGGGAACTTATCAAGGATGAAATGTGGCGCAATTTGGCGGCACAGCTCAATCTTAAAAATAAAACTTGGAACATCGTGGAGACAAAGAATTTCAAAGAATTGATGGAGATTTTCACTGATGCACAGGACAACAGTCTTGTGATGGCGGTGACAGGCGAAGCCGGCTGCGGAAAGACAGTGGCGGCTCGCGAATATCAAGCGGAGAACGACAATGTGTTTGTGTTGTGCTGCAACGAATATTGGAACCGCAAGCTGTTCATGCAGGAACTTCTTCGTGAAATGGGCAAGAATCCTGCAGGTGACACTGTCGGCGAGATGATGAACGACATCGTTACTACTCTCAAGCGCATGGAATGTCCGCTGATCATAATGGACGAGGCTGACAAACTGAGCGACCAGGTGTTCTACTTCTTCATCACCTTATACAACAAGCTCGAAGACCATTGCGGCATCATCATGATGGCGACTGATTTCCTTGAGAAGAAGGTCAACAGAGGTTTACGTCTCAATAAGAAAGGCTACAAAGAGATCTACAGCCGCATAGGTCGCCGTTTCATCGCATTGGAGCCTATTTCAGTCCAGGACATCACAGAAGTATGTATTGCCAACGGTCTCACAGCCAAGGAAGACATCAAGGAGGTTGTGAAAGGTTCAGAGAATGACCTTCGCCGTGTACGTCGCAAGGTATTTTCAATCAACAAGAAAAACTCCAAGCAATGAAACGAGCCTATTCTATCCAGAACATCAGCGATGCCAAGTTCAAGACCATTGAACTTGATGGAGAATGGTCGGATGCCATAGGAACGCCGGAACTTACGGGTTCGTGGTTCATCTACGGAGCTCCGAAGAACGGCAAGACGACATTCGCCCTGCAACTGAGCAAGTATCTCACCAAGTTCGGACGTGTGGCGTATGACAGTATCGAGGAAGGTCTGTCTCTCACCATGCAGATGGCTATGGAACGTGTGAGGATGTCGGAGATTGGTTCTCGTCTCATACTTCTTGAGAAGGAGGATTCTACGGAACTCATGGCGAGACTGAGACGACATAAGAGTCCAGACATCATAGTGATAGATTCGGTTCAGTTCATGGAACTTAAATGGACGGAATACAAGAAACTGAAAGAGACATTTCCCAACAAGCTGTTCATCTACATAAGTCACATCGAAGGCAAACAGCCAGAGGGCAATGTTGCAAAACGCATCTGGCGAGACGCCAACGTATATTTTAAGATTGAGGGGTTCAGAGCGTTCCCAGTGTCACGATACGGAGGTGGCGACTACATAGATGTGTGCAAAGAGAAAGCTAATGCTTATTGGGGGTTTGAGTTATGAAAAAGATAACATCTGAACAATATCGTGAATTGGATGTGAAGCTGTGCGACCTGCAGTATAGGTTGGACTGTCTCGAACAGAGGAAGTCGGAGATGTCATACGAGGATTATCTGAGAGAGCGAAGCTTCATAACATATAAGATGGAATGCCACGAGGCACGCATGGAAGGCAGATGGAATAATGTACCTACAACTTATAAATCTGATGGATATGAACAATACTAAAGACAGAATCAGCGAGGGACAGCGACGAAGCCTGTTCTACATCTTCAAGAACATGAAGTTCGATGAGGATATGAGACACGATTTCATTTCGGATTATACCGACGGTCGCACCGACAGCATGAAGGAACTTGGTTATATCGAGGCGCAGTCGATGATAAGGTATCTGCAGGAACTGAACCGGATGCCACAGACCAGGAAATATAAGTCCGAGTCGGACAGACTCCGCAAGGGTGTCATCAAGGCAATCGGAAAGTATTTCGAGAAGTGCGGCAGAACTGACATCAGCCTCGACTACATAAAATCGACAGCAATACGCGCTGCAGGAATGGTTCCGACTGGAATGATAAGCCACGACTTCAACAGAATATCGGACGCAACGCTGACGAGAATATATAACGAGTTCTGCAGGAAACAGAGTGTCGCTAAAGTGAAAAATAAAATACCAAGAATAGGACTTAATTAAAATATATCAATATGACTCAAGACGGACAAACCAAAGTATTAAATGCAGGATTTACGGTGATAAGAACAGCCGATTATCCTGATATTAGCATTAAAAAATTAAAGAGTTCTGGCGTATGGGTAAAGTTGGAGAATTTTCCGACCAAAGCTGCACGAGACAGAAAATTCAAAGAGATGCTAAAAGATGCATTCACAATTCAAGATTAACTTTAAATACAAATAACTATGGCAAAGAGAGAAAAGAAAGTTGTGATTAACAATGTCACCAAAGAAAAGATGGAGTCAGCAATGGCTGATTTCGCTAAGGCGGATGCTCGCATCCAGAAGATTACTGCCACGATGGACGTGGAGATGACTCGTATCAGAGAGAAGTACCAGAATGAACTTGGCGCACTTGAGGAAGAAAAAGAAAAGGCTTTCGAGGTATTGCAGGTGTATGCTACAGAGCAGAGAGACGCGCTCTTCAGCAAGAAGAAGAGTCTCGACACTGTTCATGGAACAATAGGTTTCCGTACAGGCACGCCGAAGCTGAAGACTTTGAAAGGGTTTACATGGGCATCGGTTACAAACTTACTGAAGGAGTTTCTCCCGGATTATGTGCGCAAGACTGAAGAAGCTGCCAAGGATAAGATTCTCGCCGACCGAGACTGTGAAAACGTGAAGGAGAATCTCGCCAAGGTAGGTCTTTCGGTAGTACAGGACGAAACTTTCTATGTTGAACCGAAGAAAGAAGAATCTGAGAATTTGAGAAATTGAGAATCTGAGAAATGGTAAAAACTCAAAACAATCATGAGATTTGGGTGGTGTGTCCGCAGTGCGGTTGCGAGTATGACGCTCGCATCTGGGGCGACACCTGCCCAAACTGCGCAAGCAAGACTATTAACGAAATAAAAAGGTACAGAAATGGTAAAAGACATCATCAAAGCTTCGCTGCAACTCTCTAAGAAAGACAAGATGCTGCTCGTGAATGAGGTTCTTGCGTCGATGTCGTCGAAACAAGGCAGAACAATGCCTGTTTACAGAGCACTGGAAACCTTTGGCAAGGCGTATAAACTTTTCAAAGGAACAGATTACACCATCAGCAAGGCTGACTTCAGATGGATGAAGGAACTGTTGAACCGCCTTCATGAGAAGATAGTAAGCAGCATTGACGACACCATATCGGTTACAGACGATGACATCATAGACAATTTAAACGTATTTCTAACGGCAGTTAAACAGATGCAAAATACTTGGTATTTCGACAACAGATTTACTCCTGAAGGACTTGCCAAGGACTTTGATAAGATTTACGGCAACATTTATAAAAGAAACAGTTATGACAGAACAAAATCAGCTTTCGATTATCTCTAAGAAGGACTATGAACCACGAGCTTTGTCAGTTGCCATGCGTGAGGCAGGCATTGACACGGTGGCGAAGTCGGTGCGCAGTGATGTGGTTTCGGTGAACAGGCTTGTAAAAGAACTCGGTTACAAGGAGACAGCTGCGCTGATCGTAATGCAGCTGACGCGACTGGAGGCGATGCTTAACGTATCGAAGCAGATGCATCCGGAAGCACTTGCCGAGACAGCGACGATGGTGGTTGACTCGTGTCTTGGTGCTGGCGTAGGCATCAACGCTGCCGACATCGACATCGTATTCAAACGTGCTTTGAAAGGCGAATACGGGAAGTTTTACGGCGGTATATCATGTGCCGACGTGCTCGGTTGGTTCAACAAGTATTATGCAGAGAAATCGGAAGCTTATGTTCAGTATAACATTGAAAAGTCGAGCGAATATAACTATCATTCGCCACGGTCGTCAGAGATGGCAGCCGACAAGGAAGTGGAATTCCACAAAGCTGCAGCGGAGTATTACAGAGAGACAATGAAGAATGCATAATTAACAATGAATAATTAAGAATTATGAGACAACAGGATAACGAGACAACAGTACAACAGGTTGATGATTTAGATCGTAACAGGGAATACCATTACGAGACCATCGACAAGTGCTGGCACTGCAAAGGTACGGGAAAGGTGGCGGTGGAACAAGTGCAGCCATCTACTTTTTCATCAAAGTTTGCAAAACGATTATACCTCCTTTCGCAACACCAGAAAGAGAAGACCTGCGGCTTCTGCAACGGAAGCGGTCGCGTGAGAAAGAAGAAAACGGTGGTGATAAGCTTGGAACCGTACTTTGAGAATTGAAAATTGAAAGATGAAAGTTGAAAATGGGAAAGAAAAAGAGATATAGAAGCACGATTAAGCGTATCAAGGAGATTCTTGAGATTGTGGATCGCAATTATGAAATCGGCAACCAGAAGCGTTGTTACAAAGCTATATGGAGAGATTTCATATATCCAAAATACGGAATCTGCTATGATACGTTTCTGTCGTACATTGGGGTGAAACCGTCGGAACTGGAGGATGAAGAACCGGAGAAGAAAGATCCCAATCAGCTGTCTCTTTTTTAATCAATTCTAAATAAAAATTAACGTAAAGTCCTAAAAAATGCTTTAGGGCTTTATTTTTTTAGTTTAATTTTGAACTTTTTTTTGAAAACGAACATTGATTTCCAAAAATATATTTAACTTTGTAGCGTTGTTAAAATGTAACAAGAGACTATGTGGGAGACTATTCTAAATTTCATTACTGAACGATGGCCATTTTTAGCCATATTAATCGTTGCCATAATTGCTACTAGTGTAATTGTTTGGTGTTTTTCAAAATGGTATCATCGTTTTGAAAAAGTTGAAGAAAAAGTTGATGACTTGCCATGCGAAAAACATGATGATTTATATCCTCGTTTTGTAAATACAGAAGAAAAAGTAAAGGAATTGCCATGTTCAAAGCATAATGAAGTGTTCCATGATATAAAAGAACAACTTGTTGAAATACGAACTATCCTTACAATGAAAAATCCTAAAGTTGCTAACGCTTTTTCACAAAAGAACAGTCCAAGAGAACTTAATGAGGCTGGATTGCAATTGTTCAGAGATGTTAAAGGAGAAGAGTTTTTGAATGAAAACAAAGATATATTTCTCAAAGGTATTGAGAATAAAAATCCAAAGACAGCTCTTGATGTAGAAGAATCTGCACTTGAAGTTCTTTTCAGTCTTACAGACAATGATATGTTTATCAAAATAAAAAACTGGATATATAACAGTCCAACTCGCAAACTTCTTATTGATGGCGTTGAAAAGGACTATGCTATTACAATGAATGACGTATGTTTTGTTCTGAGTTTGCCCTTGCGTAATATGTATTTGGATTTACACCCAGAGCTAAAGAACATGGACTAACAGATAAACAATGTAAACAAATAAAGCCCTCGAAATTCAATCGGGGGCTTTTCTATTTTATTCAACGCTGATATTGTATGAGCGTATCTGCGTTTTGATATATTCCGGTGTTGCGCTTCTGTCGTAGAGGTGGAAGGAATATGTCTCTATGCTGTCAACGTATCTTTCGTGGTTGTGGTTCACTTCTGACTTGATGCGTGTAAACGAGTTTGCTCTTTCGAGGCTTCCGCATGGAGCGATGGTGAAGTTCTGCAGAGCTGCAACGATGGTGCTCGGAAGTGTCAGGTATTCGAGTGCTTGCGTTCTCTGAGGCTCGGGTGTGTTCTCCGGAGTGTTGGCATACCATCGTGTCACGATATGCAGTCTTATCGTAGCCTCACATTCCTGCATTCTTCCTGGCAAGGTTCTCCAGTTGAATGTTCCGAACTCTACAAAGACGGCTGTAGTGTCGAAAGGTGTCTCTTCTTCAAGAAAATCCACCTGCTGGTTCCAGAGGTCGAAGTGTTTGAAAAGTTGGTCGCCATCCGCTGCTTGAATGGCTTTTAATCTGTCTTCAATTGCTAAATAAAGTGTCTTGATCATTTCAGTTGGAGTTTAACATTTGTTTAAGTTTACGTTCAAGTTCTTTGATGATAATGTCGTTCAGTTCGGGGTGCATTCCCATGAACTGACGTTTGGGCATTATGAAACCTGTGCCACGACCGGCACGGAGACCTTCGTTATGGACTCGTGCATATACCTTGTTGCTTCCGATGGGACGAGACCAGATGGTGACGCTTCCGGAAGACATCTTCATAATCTCAATGGAACGACCGAGGTCGCCGGTGTCGCCTGTAAGGATTTTACGTGAGAGCTTAGCACCTTTGTACGGGTTCTTGACGGTCTTTCCGCCTCGAGTCCAGGACGACATTCTGCGCTGCACCTGTTGCCAGTCGCCGGCACGTTCCCAGCCTTCAATCTGAAACCTCTGCTTGAAGAAACTGACAGCTGTCTTGCCCACTATTGCCGGAGCGTAGTCGTCGAAAAGGTATTGAAACTCCTTTTTAAGACGATTGAAATGTGATTGCAGTTCATCGTGAGTCATAGCGTTCTCCTAATTTTATAATGAATACTTCTTCAGCAGGTGCTCCCCATTCTGATTTTCCAAAGCCAATGGTAATGCTTTTAATCCAATAAGACATTGTTATATTAGTATATGCTCGGTGAAAACGAACCACATCATAGCCTTCTAATATTTCTTTTAAATCAGTTAGATTTTCGCATTTACGTCTTCTGCAATGTTCTATCTCATTTTTATCGTACAAACATCCAATTGAACACCATTTTAAGCAACCCATCAATCTTTTGATCCAATATGGTTTTAATTCCCGATATTCCTCTGTTTTAATACCATCTTCTATCAAGTCATAATATTGATGTTTTAAAACTAAATCTAAAATTTTCATTTATTTTGAACTTTATATTAAAAAAGTTGTATCTTTGCAGTGCGGGGGGTAGACCAGAAATGGAGCCTCCCGTTCCTTTTTTTATTATGGGCATAATGTCTCAAGAACAATTTTATCATTTTCAACACATATTATCTTGTCGAATTTCAAATACTGTCCATCGTGCTTTGGTTCTAACCCTTTATATCTTTCAACTGCATTATTGAAAACTTCTTGGCTAAAACCTCCTTTAGGATAATATATAACCGCTATGTCTGTTTCTCTTTTTGAGGCACAATGTTTCAATCCGCGTAATATATTGTTGGTTGTTGCTGTTTCACATCCTGCTATTTCAAATTTCATAGTATTCCAGGTACCTTCTGTAAATCTTTCCCCAAATTCTCCGTATCTTTCCCTCGTCAAAACAATGGCATTACCATTATCAAAACCGACATTACAAACATCTTTTTCATAATGACCTTTTTTAGGATCAAAATTATGATCTTTATGTGTCGCTTTCATTCCTCCATTCCAATTGAAATCAACATCATGATAATCGGCATCTTTTAAATATTTGAGATATTCGTTATGATGCTGTTCTATTGGTTCCCAGAAATCCTTGACAGCCTTTCCTCCTTTCTTCACATACGGACATTCATCTGTAAAAACCACTCCATCTTTTGCAGGATTGCCTTCAAGACCTTTGGCTGACATGTTGCCAGTAGGGTTTCCGTTGGTGACGGGTTCGTCGGTCTCTTCCCAGTCGCATTTGCAGTTCCAGAGGCTACCAGGTGTGTTGCTGTTCCAGAACGGGTCGCCCTTAGCCCATACACGGTTCCAGAACACGCGGTGCGCCTCTCTCGGCGTTGCACTGCGCGACGGCAGCCATTTGATGTTTGGATAAAGCTCGTTAGAGACAGGGTCGGAAGTGAAGTCATGATACTGCTTCGCCGTTCTCGCCCGTGCTACGGCGGTGTTGTATTCTGTAGCCTGCCACCTGTTGTATTTGTTCAGCACCAAACGACCTCTCTTGTCAATATCTTTCGGGCTGATGTCTTTGAGTTCCTGCGTGGCGTGGTAAGCCTTATAAGCCGCGAAACGGCTCAGGTTGGCGTGCATCAGCGTCAGCATGTCGAAATACTCGTCGCCGTAGCTCTCGTTTCCAAGCACCGAATCGACAGCTTTTCTGAGGTTTTCGCCGTAAGTTTCGTATAGGTCGGTGTCAATCTCCTTGTCAAAACCGTTCTTGAAGTCGCCGAGTATCTTGTCGTAGAGTTCTTTCTTGGAGAGGTTATATGCCTTAGGGAAAGAAGCTACCGCCACAGCCACTTCCGCGAGCTTATTGCCGAAATATAGATCGTCGAGTTGGTTCAAGCCCTCATAGTGAGGGCTCAGGCGAAAAAATTCTTCAGACGTGTGACGAGGCTGTTCTTCGGTTTTTCGGAGATGTCAGGATTGATGACTTCGTCGCCTAAAGTGTTGAAGTCAGGCATCATCATGTTCTGCCTCATCTCCTCTTTCATCTGCTCGTAGTTGTCAGGTTTAGGAATGTCGAACTCCTCATAGATGTAGTCGTCATCGACAGGTACTGTCTGCGCTATTTCCTTGACAACATTCCATTTTGTCTGGAGCTTGTCCCAGTTTGTCTCGAGACCTTCGTACATGATTTCACCGCCGGTGACATTGAATCCGAACTTTTTGAGCACAGCTCTGAACTTGGTGTTGAGGATAGAGAGAATGAAAAGCTGGTCGGAGGCGTTTTTTTCGCTTTCAGATTCCTTATGCACCTCGCCGAGAGCCTGCGAGCCAACTTCGCCCTGTTCCGTTGTCAGTGTGTTGCCGAGAATGACCTTGCTTATTGCGGCATCGCATTTTGAAATGAGCATATCATAGACTTCTGCGCTTGATGTGCTGCCGCCAGTGTCGTGCAGTGTCAGTTCAGCGCTCTTGGGCTTGATGATATAGCCCGCTGCACCCCATTCCTCCATAGCTTTTTCGAGCTTGGCACGTGTTTCTGGGTCGTAGTCGTCGTAACTCAGTTCACGGAACGGCATACCGAACATCTCGGCGAACTGCGACCAGTCGCCGAAGCCCCCACGTTTGTAGATGACATACTGTGCGACTGCAGAAAACAGTCCCATGTCGTCTCTGTCGCCAGCCCAAAGCATATAGTCGGCGTTAGGTTTCTCCATGAAGAAAAAGTCTTTTGTTGCCATGTGCTGCTGATAGCTGACGCATTCAAAACCTTTTTCAGGGTGGACGTGTTTGCGAGGTATGAGATCCCATTCCATTTTGTACTGTTCCTCGTCTTCATCGAACCAGATGCCAAGTATCTGAATGAGGGTGAAACCGTAAGCGATGGATTTTAAAAGTTCTTTGACGATAGATCTCATATCTGGAGAATTGAGAAGCGCGGTAATAGTTTCGTCTTCCTCTCCGTCGCGTTTGAAGAGAAGTCGCTTGTTGGTGATGGCATCGCATCGTTTTCCCCAAGTGGCAATCACCTGACCATCGAGTTCAATATCTTTATAGAGGTCGTAGAGATACGCTCTCACGGGATTGGTATTGTTCTCGAATGCGGATATGGCGCTTCGCCAGCTCTCGATGTTCTGAGAGTTGCGGTTTGGCACCCTCACGTTGATATTGGTGATGCTGACGCCTTTTTCGGGCATCTTTCCTTTCTTTCTTGTTACAGCCATTTGTTCTTTCTTTTAGTGTTACCTCCGTATTTTACATAGTTGCTACCGCCGTTGTCGCCGTCGAGACGTTTCAGACCAGGCAATGCAGCCTTTTCACTCTGTATGCTTTTGAGAAGAGAGATGGTGTCTTCGTAGTTACGTCTTCGTATCTCAGGCATACTTGACGGGTTGCTTATGGCGTAACATCGGTAGAGGGCGATGTCGCGCACCATTCTGAAGACCATAGGGTCTCTGTCGCTTCCGGATTTCATCAGTTCGTTGTCGATGTCGTATCTGACGCTGAGATAGCTTTTTACCTCAGCCACTGCCTCACGGATAGCCTGCTCGGCGTTGTCCCTGTTGCGAGTGATGACATTGAGCGACTCGGAGTTGATGCCGGTCAGCAGATCGTCGTAAGATAGATACATAGAACCTCCTATTTGGTGTAATAGATGGATATACGTTGCAGTTCGATTGCGCCTCTCAGTTCTTTTCTGAGTATACCGCAGTCGATGAGATAATTAACCTTGTTTCTGTCGTAAACATGGATTCGATCGTGGATTTTGATAACGTAGTGTCGTTTTCTTGTCAGCTGTTGCATTCTGTCTGCATGCCGGATGGCGTTCTTTACTCTGACGTAGTTCATAAATCTTTTGCATAACTTGAACATTTTAAAAGGTTTTTAAATGATTGTTTAATAATATTTAAACGCGTTTTCTGTTGACGGGTCTTCTTCCCATCAAGAAAGCGTCTGGATTCAATGTTGATAATTTCTCGTTTATTTTAAAGACGCATCCTTCCACTGAGTCGGCGCCGTCGGCAGGAGCGGAAAGACCAGGTTCAAGCAAGAGGAACTCTTCCTCGAGACGCTTCATGTGAGGATTGCCCGACTGCGCTTCGTTGAAGATGAGTCTTCCGTTTCGGTTGAGAGGCTCAAGATTGCCTTCAATACGAGCGAACTTGTCAGGTTTTTTTCGTGTGTCGGGTGTGAGGTTGATGTGTCCGCAGGTCTTTGCCTTTTCGTTGAACAGAGGGATAATCACCTGCTCGAAAAACGGGTTCTGCAAGGTATTGTTCTCAATGAAGTTATAAACCTGTATTCCTTCCGGTATAGACTTGTTGAGTTCGTAGATCCATTCCACGAATTCTGCATTTGTGGCATGATCGAGACGGCAGTCGATGATATAGTAGCGACCTTCATGGAAGCCCATCGCCACGACAGCCTTGTTTGAGCTTTGTTTCTTCTTTGAGTTCGACGGCGAAGGGTCGCCGTAGATCACTATGAACCTGAACTTCTTCATCGGCACCTTTCCCCAGAACATCTCTTTGAAGACGGATCCTTCGGTAATAGGGTTGTTGAAATATTCCTGCTGCGCTGATTTTGTTGATATTTTAGAAAGAATGAAGTCGATGTCTTCTTCGGAGTTCTTTTCTATCCATGAAGACTTTCCGTTCTTGTCGCGTATGTTGACGATGTCGAACTTGTCGGCGACTTTGCCAGCTCTTACAATGCAGCAGTCCTTGGCGATGATGTTGCCGTTGAACACTATTCTGATGTCGCCAGAGACAGATACCGTAGGAATAAGAGCCTGTTCTATCCATTCCCATTTCTGTCTTATCCTCTCCGGATTTCGGCATTCTTCGTCGGTGTCGATGTCGTCAATCAATATTGCGTCGGGACGCTTCGCTTCGTTACGAGTACCACGAGGAGACTGTCCTGCGCCGATTGCACGAAACGAGCATCCGCATTTGGCTATGAACTCGCCAGCTTCCCAGTGTCCGGGATTGAGTTGTTCGCCATAGTCGTTGATGATACGTTGGTTCTTTTCGAGCTGAAGCATGAAAGGCAGGAGCAGACGACAGGCGTTGTCGTAGCTGTTTGAGATAAGAAGGAAGTTGGATATTCTCCCTGTTAGCGCGAGCTTGAGGAACTCCATCATGGCACGGGCTGACTTGGCAAGCTCGCGAGACCAGGCACGCACCTCGTACCAACGGCGGTTGTTCATGAGCCGCTTTGTTGCTTCTTTATGGAATTTGGCAGGTTCGGCGGTACAGTATTTAGGGAAGTAATATTTGAACCATTCCTCATCATTGGCTTCAAGCCGCTTGATACGGTTAGCCTTATCGACAGGACTTTCGTCATTGTCTATTTCAACATCTGAAATAAACTGACCGTAATATTCCTCCCAGTCTTTCCAGAGCTGTTTGTCTGTAGGTTTCCTTAACTTAGCCATTGATACAGGTTTTTAAATAGTCGTTAAAAAGTCTTGCTACGTATTTGCTTGTCTCGAGGTCTGTTGTCTTTCTTACGAATGACAGAAATTCCTTTCCTGTTGACATCTTCTCTGCGGTATTGGTTTCCGTTTCGAGATTTTTTATAGCTGCTGTGATTTTAACTACAGCATCAGCTTCTTTAGACAATAGATACTGTTCTCCGTCCGGACGATTCTCGACTGCATCGTTCCATTTTCGGAGCTGGGTGTATAATCGGGCAAGTTGGGTGTCTTTTTCTACGAGCATAGAGGTCTTCAGTTCCTCCCATCTGCCTTCGTTCACCCATTTGCAAATGGTGTTCTTGGAAACACCTACCCGTTGCGCTATCTCTGCCTGTGTTATGCCTGGTTCATTTAAGAACAGCTGCTTGGCATAATCCTTCTGTTGTTGCCGTGTCAAGTCTGCCATATCTTAATTTTTGTGCAAAATTCCGAATAGATTATTCTTTTTTAAAAAAGAGTATGAAGAGTTTCGGTTCTTTTTGATAGACAGATATTAAAGACTGAATTTTGCACTCGAAAAAATGAGAATTGAGATGAAGGACAAGACAAAATTGATAAATAAGGTTGACAGCACTACAGCTGAAATATATATGTATGGTGTCATCGGCAGCGGTCTTGACATAGACGCAAATGTCGTTGTCGCCGAAATAGAGAACTTGCGCAAGAAAGGATGTCGCAATTTCAGGTTTTATGTAAATTCTGAAGGAGGAGAAGTTATTCAGGGCAGTGCCTTGTTCAACTATCTCGATAGGACTGATATTGAAGTTGAATGGGTTGTTGATGGCGTTGCCGCTTCAATGATGGCAATGCTTATCTCCAATCCGAAACACAAAGTGAAAGCTGCCAAATATGCATCGTTCATGTATCACAGGGTGCAGGGCTCATGCTATGGCAACTCTGACGAAGTGCGCAATCTTGCAGCTATGATAGACACCTTTGAGAAGTCATTGGTTGACATGATGGCAAGTAGAATGAAAGTCGATGCCGCATCAGTGAAGAAGGAATTTTTCACTGACGGTCTCGACCACTGGATGAACGCCGAAGAGGCGATGCGACGTGGTCTTGTCGATGAAATCATCAGCGGTAAAAACATTACATCTCCAAAGGAACCGCTCAGTTCCAAAGATGTGTTCAATTTTTATAACAAACAACTTATTAATTACAAACAAAATCAAAAAAGCATGATCACAAACAAAGCAGAAATTGGAAAGCTTTTGAACATCGCTGAAGCGGAAGTCAATGATGATTCCGTAATGACAGCTGTCAAGAATGTTCTCAAAAGCAACAGCGAGCTTCAGAATCAGCTGAAAACAGTCAAGGCTGAAAATGCAAGTCTGAAGAATCAGATCGGCGAACTCAACAATGCAAAGGTCAAGTCGCTTATCGACAAAGCCATTGCTGAGAAGAAGTTCGGCGAAGACGAGCGCGACAGTTACACCCGACTCGCCAATACCGACTTCGAGCTTGCTGAAAAGATGATTGGCAAGATGAAGGGCGTAGAACGCATCGTTGACCACCTTGACACAGAACATGAATCTGAAGAGGAAAAGGACTGGACTTTCGACGATTATCACAAGAAAGGCAAACTTGAGAACCTCAAGAAAACAAACAAAGAAAAGTACAACAAGTTGTACAAAACAAGATTCGGACGCAATCCACAAGATTAACTAATTTAAAAAACAGACACATGAAAAGATTTCTTACAAGTTTATTGACAGCCGTTCTTTTTGCGGCATGTATCGGTTCCGTTTTCGGAGCACCAGCTGGAGCGGGCGCACTCGCATTGTCGTTCATTCCAAAAACACAGATAGGCAGTGCCATGATGGCGGTAACGCCTGAGATTTGGACAGATTATGTCGTTGAAAACCTTTTCAAGGACAACGAGTTTATTCTTGCTTCCATAGATGAAAGCCAGTATGTTCTGCAAGGCAGTGTGGTACATATACCGCAGGCAGGAGCAGCAAGTGCTGTCAAACGTAACAGAAGCACAGTCCCTGCTACAATAACACGCAGAAACGATATTGATGTTACATACGCGCTTGATGAGTTTACAACAGATCCTCGCTACATTCCAGAAGCAGAAAAAATGGAATTAAGCTATGACAAGGTTGCATCATGCATGACTGAAGACATGTCTAACCTCCAACAGGTAGTTGGCGACACAATGCTTTACAACTGGAGACCTAAATATTACATCAAAGCTTCAAAGACAGCTTCTGCCGAATATCTCATTCACGGAACAGGATTGAGAACAGGCGTCAGCGTAGCGGACTTCTCAAAGGCAAAGACAATCTTTGACAAATGGGGAATACCGAAAGTAGGCAGATGCGTAATACTGAACACAGAGATGTACGAACAGTTATGCTCAGACGTGCGCAATTCGACAAATGACAATCTTTCGGCAGTATATGACCATGTGAACGGTCGTCTTGTCAAATTGGAAGGATTCAAGATTTATGAACGTGCTACAGCATTACTTGCTTCTAACTCGACATTGACAGCTGTAAAGAACATGAAATATTTCGAGTTCTCCACAGATCTTAACTATACACCTGAGAAATATGAAGAAATAATTGCAGGTACTACAGAAGCCGCTACTACAGCTTGCGCTATAGGTCTGTTCTGGCATCCTAACAGTGTACGCAGAGCAGTGGGCGAGACAAAGATGTTCGAGAATAACGGAGATCCTACATATTACGGCGACATTTATTCCTTCTTGCAGAGAGGCGGAGGTCGTATCGCACGTAATGACGGCAAAGGCGTTCTCGGCATAATTCAAGAATACAAAGCAGCATCATAAAATCCATAACCTTATAATACCATGAAGACAAGCAGACAAGGGATAGAACTGATCAAGCGTTTTGAGGCATTGCGTCTGAGGGCGTATGTGTGTCCTGCGGGCGTGCTCACCATAGGCTGGGGTCACACCAAAGGGGTGAAAGCCGGTATGGTCATAGACCACGCCGAGGCTGAGAGAATGCTTGCCGACGACATCGCCATCGCTGAGAGGTGCGTGAACTGTGACGCAGACAGCCTGAACCAAAATCAGTTCGATGCCCTTGTAAGCTTCGTGTTCAATGTCGGCACAGCTCAATATAAAAAGTCCACTCTGCGTAAGAAGGTATTAGCAAATCCAAACGACCCAGCCATAGCTGACGAGTTCGGACGGTGGATATACTCCAAGAAGAAGGTGCTTCCTGGACTGGTACGCAGGCGCGAGGCAGAAAGCGAACTCTATTTCAGAAAGGAGCTGCCATGAACATAGATCTAACACAGGTGATATTGGCGGTGACGACTTTGCTGTCGCTCTGCGGTTGGTTTGTGAACGGACGGAAACATCGTGCAGAGATTGACAAGCAGAGGGCTGAGATAGAATCGCTGAAAGCCGACATACAGAAAAAGAACCTCGACCTCGCCAAGGAGTTTGTGGAGGAGTTTATAACAAACATAGTTGAACCGCTAAAAAAAGAAGTGAAAGGGCTTAGGAATGCAGTCGCAAAACTACGTAAGGCTGTCGAGCAGACTTCTAACTGCACTTATCGTGATGAGTGTCCTGTTCATGCCGAGCTGCAGAAGCAGTCGTTTGACGACGACACAAACGTCTGACAGCGTAAGGATAATTGAGAGATGGCGAGACACCACCATCTATGAGCAGCCGGACAAGGCATGGCTGAAAGGCTGGCTTGAATGCGACAGCGTAGGACAAGTGCTTCTAAGAGAACTGGAAATAGAACGCGGCAGAAATATCACACCTCATATAAAGATTGTCAACGACACTATATATGTGGAGTGCAAGACCGACAGTCTTGAAAGACTTCTTAAAATACGAGACTTAGAAATAAAGATGCTGAAGGAAATGCAGACGGAGGTTGTCGTAGAAGTGGAAAAAGAAGTGTCGTGGTGGGAAACGACACAGATGAAGATGGGACAGCTGTTCATGATAGCGATAGCGGTTCTGATTATTATAACAGTGATTAAACAACGTTTAAAACTTTGATAAATGGCAAAGGAAACAAAGAAAGAGACAAAGCCTGTGACGGCATCGTACGAGACAGCTCGCGGAGTGATGATGCGACTGGGTGTCGGTGAGATATGGCACACATCAGACGGACAATGGTTCACTGCTGCTGATAAGGCGGAGGATCATGCCGAGAAGATGACTTCGACAGGCTCAGTGACAGGGAAGATTCAATATTTCAAACTTAAAAAATTCTAAAAAATGTTACCATACGTTAAAATAGATTTCGCAAACGGTGCCATCGGCGCAAGCGAGCCGATGGACGACGGAGTGACAGGTCTTGTATGTACGGCGGTGGCGGTAACACAGACCGTTGACGGCAAACAGGAAACCACATTCGCATTAGACACTCCGTATCTGATAACGAAACTTGACGATCTCGTCAAGAAAGGCGTCACATCTGAAAGTTCAGATGTCAACGCTACATTGTATAAGGCGGTGAAGGAGTTCTACGACGAAGCTCCAGAAGGCAGCAAGTTGTGGATAATGGGCGTTGCCGACACCGTTACCATTGACGACATAGTGGATAAGACAAAGGACAACGCCAAGAAACTTTTGGTTGCTGCCAACGGCACCATAAGAATATTGGCAGTAAAGGTCAAGGATGAAAGCGGATATACTCCAACCGTAACAACAGGCATTGACGGAGCTGTGAGAACTGCAATTGTCAACGCTCAAGGTCTCGCTGAATGGGCAACTGAAACATTGTTCGCTCCTGTGATGGTGCTCCTTGAAGGAAGATATTATACAGGCGAGGCAGTGACACTTGTAAGCAATCCTGTCAACGACGGGAATAACAACCGTGTTGCAGTGCTTATCGGTGATACTGTAAAAGACAGCAAGGGCGCAGCGGTAGGTCTGTTGGCTGGTCGCATAGCTTCAATTCCGGTTCAGCGTTCAGTAGCTCGCGTAAGAACAGGCAGCATCAATGCCGTTGAGATGTTCATCGGTGGTGAACCTGCTGAACTTGGCAATCCTGAGACAATCAACGACTGCGGTTTTATTTGCCCGAGAATATTCGTTGGCAAGGCAGGTTACTACTGGAGTGATGACAAACTCGCTGCTGAAGCATCGGACGACTATTCGTTGATTCCTCGCCGACGCGTGGCTGACAAGGCTTACAGGATAGCATATACGACTCTCGTCAACGAGATAGCTGAAGAGATTTCCGTCACTGACGACGGCAAGATAAGCGCGCCTGTTGTAAAGGCTATACAGACAGCTGTTGAATCTGCCATTGTGAACAACATGACCTCGAGAGGCAACCTCGGCAACGACCCAAGCAACCCTAACGACATGGGTGTGGAATGCTACATCAATCCTGACCAGAACATTATAGCCACATCAAGATTGGATGTACAGGTAAGAATAAAGCCTCACGGATATAGCAAGTATATCAACGTAAACTTAGGCTTTAAGGTGACACAATAGACAATTTACAATTAACAATTAACAGTTTACAATTATGTTTAATTCAAGAGAATACGAATGGGCTGACCTTACCCTTTTGTTGGGAGGCAAGGACTTGACTGGCATCAGAGGCATAAAGTACAGCATCAAACAAGAGAAAGAAGTCGTATATGGCAAGGGCAATATGCCAATCGCCATTCAGAAAGGCAACAAGTCGATTGAAGGCGAGATTACTGTCTTGCAAAGCGAACTTGAGACCATGCGTTTGCAAAGCGGAACAGGTTCTATCTTAGACCTTCAGCTTGACGGCGTGGTATGCTACGGCAACCCTGCCAATGGCGATGTATTGGTGACTGACGTGGTGCAAGGCATTCAATTCACGGAAGAGCCAAAAGAATTGAAGCAAGGCGACAAGTTTATGGAAATCACATTGCCATTCATCGCTTTGAGAGTAAGTAAAAAATCATAAATCAATTATAATTGACAATTAACAGTATGGAAAACAAAAGCTTAATCGGACAGGTAGAACAGGCGCAGATTGAAGCCTGGAAACAGAAATTCGGTGAGATATACGCTGTGAAATGCGGCGGTCATGTGGCTTATCTGAAGAAGCCGAGCCGTAAGGCTATAAGTTATGCTTCGATGGCTGGCAAGACTGACCCTATCAAGTTCAATGAAGTACTTTTGAATGACTGCTTCATTGGCGGAAGTGAGAAGGTGAAGACTGACGACGGATTGTTCCTCGGCGTTTCGGCGAAGTTGGCAGAACTCATAGAAGTGAAAGAGTCGGAACTGGAAAAGCTCTAAAGGCTGCCGAGGTGACTAACGGAGACGGAATTAGAATGGTGAACGCGCAGCTACGCTATTATATGCACGTCTCCGACCCGGACAGCTTAGACGATGGCGAATGGGCTATGCTCGTAAAAGAGTTGGAATGGATAAGGAAAGAGGAGGCTAAGAAGAATAGGTTTTAATCATTTCCACAGACCCCAATTATTGAGAGGAGATGGATATGATAAGAAATGTAACGAACCGCCACGACGTTTGGCTTGTTTCTTTAAACGTTTGATTTTTTTGTAGCGTTTGTAAACATCGGCATTGTGTTCCAGATCTTCTCTTGAAATTTCACCTCTTGCAATCTTAATACCTTCTCGTATGAAGATTACAATATATACAATGCTCCATGGAATTAGAAACGCAATTATTATGTAAAGCAGGACCTTCATGCCCCAAAAGTAATAAAATAATCAATACAAATACAAAAAAATGTCAAATACTGTTCAATTTACGATAAATCTCGATGGAAACGCTTATACAGGCATAGCGCAGTTGGATAAGGCTCTCGGCAAATTCAACGTGTCAGCGACAAGTACGCCTAAACTGATGGAGCGTATCAACAATGCTGCTTTTAAGATAAACAATATCTTCCAAGCGGTACAGAATACTATCGGAAAAGTAGGTAACTCCATAGGAAAGATTGTGGAAATTGGTGGAGAGAATGAGCTTCAGAAATTGGACATGACGACCCTGTTTCAAGGTAATACGGCTGCTGCCGAGGAAATGTTTGAAAAAATATCAGAGTACGGCAAGGCTACGGTTTACGACAAGTCGGGGCTTATAGATGCACAGAAGACAATGATGTCGTTCGGCATAGAGGGCGAAAAGGCATTTTCGACCTTGAAACAGATCGGTGACATCGCCATGGGCGACAGTCAGAAGATGCAGTCGCTTGCGTTGGCTTTCTCTCAGGCTACAAGCGCTGGCAAACTTCAAGGACAGGATTTGATGCAGCTTATCAATGCTGGATTCAATCCTCTTAACGAGATAAGCAAGCATACCGGTGAGAGCATAGCATCGCTCAAAGAAAAAATGAGCAAGGGGCAAATATCTGCCGAAATGCTCGCGCAGGCTTTCGCATGGGCGACGGAAGAAGGTGGTCTGTTCTATCAGGGCGCAGAGAAAGCAGGTGATTCTACCATGGGTAAAATAAACCAGCTGAAAGACACCTTCGATGAATTTCTGATAGATGTGTTTAATAAACTCAAACCTGTTATAGATAGTTGTATCAGTTTTGCAACGGGATTTTTAGAGACTCTTCCGGCTTTGTTTGACGGCATTGCTAATGGTGTAAGTAATGTAATAGATTTCTTTTCGGAATTTGCTCCGGTAATAATCGGTGTCGTAACAGCAATGGGTATATTGACGGTTGCGATGAACACTGCCAAAATATCAATGAAACTTCAAGACTTTTGGCTAAATATCTTAATTGTGAAAGAGAAAGCCATTTCAATGTGGACAAAAGTATGGGCTGGTGCACAAGCAATATTAAACGCTGTGATGAGTTTGAATCCAATAACTTTGATAGTTGCTGCAATAGCGGTCTTAGTTGGCGCAATAGTCTGGGTCTGTTCAAAGATTACAGGTTGGGGTTCACTATGGCAAGGTATCGTCGGTTTTATGAAATATACATTCTTAGCTTTCGTAGATGCCATCAAGTTGTATTTCACAACATGTATCAACGGCTTCCTTATAGGTCTTGACAAGATAAGACTTGGCTGGTACAAGTTCAAGGAAGCTGTCGGTATGGGTGACAGCGAGGAGAACCAGAACGCCATCAATGCTATCAATGAAAGTATAGAGGCTCGCAAGAAAGCAATTTCAGACGGTGCGCAGTCAGTCCAGGATAATCTTGTCAAAGCCAAGGAATCGCTTGGCGGCATAGAGATGGGCTGGAAGAAAAAAGAAGATGTCAGCGAAGCTTCAGATAAGGTCAGTTCTGGTCTTGGCATAAACGAGCAGCTTCAGAATTCTGTCAACGGTAATACCACTACAGGCAAAGGAACTGGTACAGGCGGAGAACTCGCAGGTTCTTCTAATGCCATCGCTTCTGGCGGCATACGCAACACTAATGTCACTATCAATCTCGGCAAAATGGCTGATGTTACTTTCAACGGCAGCGTTGGCGAGAATGCCGAGGATATGGTGAGAACTCTTGAAGAGTGCCTGCTGAGGGTGCTGTATATGGCACAGAACGCTTAATTCAATTCATAATTCACAATTCATAATGCATAATTGAGATGGAAAATCCGGTTGATTTTTTACATGAGAAGACTAATCTGGCGTTGCACGTGACTAACGCTTTGGGTTATGCGCAGCCGATGGTGTTGCCGTTCAGGAATATAGTCGTGGTGTCGAAAGGTTCTAACGACAAATACGTCTATGAGAACGTTGATACCATCAGAAAGCCTGATGATGGCAAGCTTGAAAAAGGTCTTTCCAATCTTGGGGATAACTTCTTCCAGTGTCCGTTGTCGTTTGACATAGACGGCGTGGAGTGGCGTCTTCCCGTAGATCCTCTTATATCGGTCAACGGCAAGAACGCGATTAAGCGTCGCTATGTGTCGAAAGCGGGCAAAGACGGCAGAAGAGGCTCGGTGAAGGAGTGCTGGAGCCAGGACGACTACGACATCACGATAGCGGGCGTGCTGATAGCGGAAGACAACGCCTCCCTGATTGAGATGTTGAACAATCTGCAGAAGGTGTGCCAAAAGGCGGAAGCCGTGAGCGTGTATTGCGAGTTCCTGAACAACGCCAACACTTTCGGGATACAGAAAATAGCTATTGAAAGCTACGATTTTCCTTTCACTAAAGGAATGGAAAACCAGTCGTTTACAATCAAGGCTTATTCTGATGACAGCTATGAATTGTTGGAGAAAGCTTGAAAGTTGAAAGTTGAAAATTGAAATCTGAAAGTTTATGTATAGAATGAGTTGGAATATCAAAATCGGTGGCTATCGTCTGAAGATGGTGGAGAAGGTCAGCATCAAGCGCAGTGTGGAACTGCTTGCTGATACCGCTACCGTTACATTGCCTGCTACTGTCTTCAACAAGACAATCAGTATTGAAGATAAGATAAAGGTGGGTGATGCTGTTGAGATAGAACTTGGCTATAACGATGATCTTAAAACGGAGTTCAAAGGCTATTTAAAGAGCATTAAAACAGATGGCGGAAGTCTTACTTTGGAACTTGAAGACGACATTTATCTTTTCAGAAAATCAGTCAAGGATGAGGAAATGAAAGACGCCAGCGTGAAAAAGATATTAGAAAATATCTGCTCTCAGGTGGGCGGTTTCTCGGTGTCGTGCGACTATGATTTCACCTACGACAAGTTCGTCATCAACAACGCTACCGGCTATGATGTTCTGAAAAAGATACAAGATGAGGCGAGCCCTAACATATATCTCAAGGACAAGGTTCTTCACGTGCATCCGCAGTATGCCGAGATATTCGGTGAAGCTCGATACGATTTCAGCAAGAACATAGAGCGCGAAGGCACAGACCTGAAGTATAAGTCGGAAGACGAGCGAAAGTTCTTGATCGTGGTTGAAGGCACTGACGAGACAGGCGCGACAGTAAGCGTGGAGAAAGGCATTACCGGTGGAGACAAGATGACATTGAAACTGCCTGGTGTAAGTTCTCGAAGCTCCCTTGAGCAGAAAGCGCAGTCGGTTCTTGAACAGAAGGTCTATACAGGATATGAAGGCAGCTTCCAGACGTGGTTGGTTCCATACGTCGATGCAGGATATAAGGTTGCGATTACAGATCCGGACTATGAGGTCAAGAACGGAACTTACTACGTCATTTCTGTAGAGACGACATTTTCGAAGGACGGAGGAGTTAGGAAGGTGACGTTGGGGAAGAGATTGAATTGAAAACTGAAAGTTGAAAGTTATGGATAGAAGCAAGGAAATAAAGGAGGCTATTAAGAGTATTGCCGGGGTGCCTGGAATGATGTTCGTGATGGGCAGGGTTGAGAGTGTCGGCGAAGAGACTTGTTCGGTGAAGATAGCTGACAGGATCGTCATCAACGACGTGCGCCTGAACGCTTCAGCAGATGGCAATGCTGACAATATTCTGATAAAGCCTACGGTCGGCAGCATGGTTCTGATGGCAGACTTGAGTGGTGGCGAGCTTCGCAGTTTAGTTGTTATTTCATTCTCTGCACTTGAATCAATGACGGTTAAATTCGCAGGCGATGTTGTTATCAACGGCGGCGAGAATGAGGGCTTTGTAAAAGTTGTGGAACTGACGGAAAAGCTGAATGCGATAGAAGAAGACATTAATTCTTTGAAGAAGGTCTTTTCGTCATGGGGTCCTATTGTTTATGACGGAGGCGCATCGCTTAAAGCGGCTTCTGCATCATGGGCGGCTCAGCCTTTAAAAAGTACAAATAAAGAAGATATTGAAAATCCAAAAATAAAACATTGAGGTTATGGCATTAGACAAGGAAAAATTATATAAAGCACTTAAAGATGTTGATATTAAAGGTGATATTCCCCTTCAAATGGCGGATGCTATAGACGCATACATCAGAGGAATAGAGGTAACGGTTGACGTCGGAATACCGGTATCGACTACGGGAAGTGCAACATCCCAGACAGGCAAGACGACAGCAATAGGAAAAACAACAATTTCATAGTTATGGCAAAAAACATAGATATATTATTGGATTCCAATATCGATATTATGTTCGCCGACGGTGACTTCGTGATAGGCGACAGCACTATGCAGAACCAGTATCTGATACTCGCAACACATAAGGGCGAATGGAAGGAGAACCCTTATATGGGAGCAGGCTTGGAAGACATGATAGGTGACGACGACGTGACATATTGGAAGCATCGTATCAGAGAGGAACTGAAACGCGACGGCATGAAGGTCACAGGAATTGAAATAAAAGGAAGTCAGATAAACATAAACGCGGAATACAGATGAGAACGATTCAGGAAATAAAGAAACAGATGACGGACGGGATAATGAACGACGCCACATTGAGAAGCGCTCTTAACCTTGACCCGTCGAGGACATGGGACGAGCAGACAAGCTCCGTGAGCTTGATAAATCTGCTGTTGTATGTAGTGGCAACGGCACATCATATAATGGAAAGAATGTTCGACAGTTTCAAGGAGGAAGTGGAGGAACGCATAGCGTCGGCATATCCAGGTTCCATCTCGTGGCTGTGGAACAGGGCGATGGAGTTCCAGTATGATGCCGAGGCTAATGCATTTCTGCATGAGCATGGAGTATATCAAAGCATAGATAAGTCGAAGCAGATTATAAAACACGCAGCTGTCGTAGAGGAATATAATACCGTTCAGATTAAGGTGTCTGGCGAGAATTACAAAAAGTTGAATGATGAACAGCTTAGAAGTTTTGAGGCGTATATGAACGCTTTGAAGTTTGCAGGCGTGAAACTTGCCGTGTCGAGCCTTGACAGCGATGATATGATACTGAAACTTCGTATATGGCGCAACAGACTTACAATGCCTCAAGATGACAAAGCTAAGAAAGCTATTGAAACAGCTGTTGAGGATTATCTCAACAACATACGCTACGGCGGTACTTTCAACAAAACACGTCTGATGGACGCTGTGCAGACCGTTCAGGGCGTTGAGGACGTGACGATAGAAAGCTGTGTGTTTGAAGCGCATGACAGTGCAACAACCACTACGGAACTTAATATTCAGAATTATAGTCCGATAGCAGGACATATTAACCTTAAAGGACTGGAGGTGATTTATGAGTAAGTACAATTTCAACATTGCAGGATTTTTCAGTCTTATACCAGCAATGCTCCGTAAAGCAAGACTTATACCTCTGCTAATGGTATTACTGCGTCCATTAGAATATCTACATGGATTATTCATCGAATTCAAAGATAAGATACAAAATCGCTGGAAATATTCAGGACAGGTGTTCAGTCTGCAGAAAGCCATCAGAGAATATTGTGACAATGATGATTGCTACATAGCAGATGGAGACTATCTCGAAGAGTTCTTCGTCCCATACGACGGTGACGAAAGTCTCACCAACTACCAGATCGGTGTTCCATATGATGGGAATGCGGAGCCGCAGGTGCAAGTGATGTATCGCGGTTTGAAAGATGTGACGCAGAGTGACTTCGTCGTCCATTTGCCGGAAGAGTTGCGAGACGAGATTGACAATACGGGTCTGATCGCCCTCATTGACGAATACAAACTTGCGGGAAAACATTACAGAATTATTTATGAACAGATGTAAAAACATAAAATCATGAAAAAACTTAAATTCGAAAAAGATACTATCGTTCCGTTCTGGTTGAAGGACTTGGAGTATATGCAGGAAGGAATCGAAGAAGCGTTGAAAGGTATTGTTGAAGGGTTGTCGCTTGACAAACAAGACATACTAATATCAGGATGCGAGATAACATATAAAGACGGTAAAATATCAATGACACAAGGCTGGTTTTACCACAAAGGAGAAATATTGCCTGTTGAAGCTTTGCCAGAGAGTGATTGTGAAAATGATTCTCCAACAGTTTATTTAGAAAAAGTAATTGAATATAGCGATTTGGGCGACAGAAAGATTGTAAATAAACAGGGAGAAGAAACAGCCAGTCCTTATGAGAAGATCTATTTAAAACCAACTTTGTTACCCACAGGAGTCATCAAAGTAAAGCAAGGAGATTTAGGATTAGTAAAAAAGATAGTAGCAAAGTACCAAGCTGATGATGCCTCTTTGAAAAATAAAATGGAGCGATTGTACCAAGCTGGTGATGACTCTTTGAAAAAGGACATAATACAAATGTATGGTGAGGTTGATTCTGAATTTAAAGAAGATGTAGCGTTTACAACCCAAGTGCTTTATACTAACGGTACGGAAATTAAACATATAACCAAAGGGCATATAACGCAGATTTTTGGAGTGATACATTTTCCAACACCAGATGTACATAAAGAAAATTATGTGGAAATCTATAACGTCCCATCTCCACTGCAAGATATTAGAATAATAAAACACACAGTAGACAAAAAAAATGAAGTTATTATAGATATAACAAAGAGTGATAAAAAGATGAAGATTACAGGTGTTAATATCATGTACTTCGACGGAGACATGTTATATTTGGATGATATAATGTATTTTTCAGGAGGCAATATATAAAATCATGAAAAGCGTAACAGTATTAAACGGACAGACGATATTTGATATAGCCGTATCGGAATGCGGCAGTATCGAGAGCGCGTATGAGATAGCGCTGATGAACGGCATAGATATGTTTTCTGATATAGAGACAGGGATGGTGTTGAAAGTTCCAGATGCCAGCGACAAGCATGTGGTCAAGACTTTCCTGAATGAAAAACCGGCTTCAGAACAAGCGTATACTCAGGAGAATATGTCGATAACATATTCAGAACTGCTGTCCTTACGCGATCAAGGTAAGTTGCAGACAGGACGGTTTTATCGCATCACGGATTATGCCACGACGACGGTACAGCAAAACACTCATGTTGCCGGACATCATTTCAACATAATAGTCCAAGCGCTGTCTGATTACGAACTTTCTGAGACGGCAGGAGCATGTGCTGTTGCTGGTGACATATATTTCGCAAAGTGCAAGATGTCGGCATGGCGTATCAGGTATTGCATAGATAACGACAGCAGCCGTTTCGCTTGGGCGGACACCGCCAACGGCAAAGGCGTAATATATTATATGTGTGACGAGAATAACAATTCTGCGCCTTATGACTTCAAGAACATAAAATTTGATGAGAATTATACCTTCGGCTTATGTGGCGAGGATTTTTCCATGAATGGCGTATATTGCCGTAACAACGAGATTCGTCCGTATTCCGTCAACGGTGTACAGATGCTTAACGGCAATATATTGGATAACCTTTACGAAGGAAATTGCAGCAATAATTTCTTCGATTACAATTGCCACGACAACTATTTGGTTGATAATTGCTATAATAATAGTTTCGGTGTCGGTTGCAGTGGCAACACTTTGTATTACAGTTGTTACAACAATGTTTTCGGCATGGGCTGCAACAACAACGAGCTTTCGGATATGTGCTGTAACAATCATTTTATAAGTAACAGCAGTAATAACCGTCTCGGCGTCTTTTGTCAGGACAACTATTTCAACGCCGATTGTTCCAATAATGTTTTCAAATCGAGATCTTCAAGGAACTTTTTGGAACCATATTGCCGATATATTACCTTGGGTACAGGTAGCACCAACAACAGGTTCGGTTCGAGATGTTCAAACAACACTCTTGGAGATGAAGCTATCGGCAACACATTCGGTTCAGGGTGTCAGAGCAACACTCTCGGCAACAGCTGTAAATACAATTCATTCGGAAACTATTGCCTTAACGTTTCGTTCAGGAAAGGAAATTCGTTAAAAGCGTCAGTCATCTCATATATCCAGAGCTGTCATGTCAGCGACGGCTGTTCCTATATGGTTATATATGGAGAAACAGGAAGTTCGAATATTTTGCAAAACGTCAATGTCAAGAGAGGCACTATGGGGTCTTCAACGAAATATAAGTATATCGCCATAACGGGATTGAATGCTGAATATGAGATAACAGTAGCACAAAATACGACTGGCGAGATAGTGACATATTGCGAGGCTGATTTGATTAGTCAATAAGAAAGCCTCCCATCTTCATTAGTCGGCTCCTACCCCGAACTAATGACAAAGGTGCACGAACACCACGACAGAAGGCAATTATGTCTTCACGGTGTTCGTGCACCTTTTTGTTATGAATGTAGGAGACTGCAAAAATAAGTATTTTTTTGAGACCCAAGAACCGAAATATGAGAATCAGAACCAAAATTTAAAACCTTTTAAATAACGTTTATTAACTAATTAAAAACCAAAATCATGACAAAAACAAAAAAAAGATGGTCGTCAGCACCATTGCCATTCCAAGGGCAAAAACGTAATTTCGCTTCTATTTATCGTGAAGTGTTGAAGCAATATCCAGATTGTAAAATCATAGTTGACCTGTTCGGAGGTTCTGGACTTCTGGCAAGAATATCGAAAGACGAGAGACCCGATGCTCGTGTAATATTCAATGACTATGACGATTTTTTCAAGAGAATCGAGAATATCGGCAATACCAACAGACTATTGCAAGAATTGAGAGATGTTGTCGCCGGTACTCCGAGACACAAAATTCTCAGTAAAGAGAAGAAAGATGAGGTTATCTCCATCATCGAAAAAGAGCAGGGATATGTGGATTACATCACATTATCATCATCGTTGCTATTCTCAATGAAGTATGAATTGGATATTGAAGGCTTCCGTAAGCAGACGTTCTACAACAATGTCCGCAAGAACGATTATCCGTTGGCAGATGGGTATTTGGACGGCATTGAGATAGTCAAGGGCGATTATAAAGATATTTTTGCGAAATACGGCAATGCACCTGATGTCCTATATCTTATCGACCCACCGTATCTGAGTACAGATTGTAGCAGTTACAATAATTCATATTGGAAACTGTCAGATTACTTAGATGTGCTGAGAGTTCTGGAAGGCAGTAACTATGTGTATTTCACGAGCGACAAGAGTTCTATTGTTGAGCTATGTGACTGGCTTGGAGACGGTCGTGTCACAAGGAATCCGTTCATAGGTGCAAAGATGATAACGGTTCAGGAACATCAGAATCCAATATCATCATATACGGACATCATGCTCTACAAGAGGGCGTAAACAAAAAACGAGGCTGAAGTGATTGCAGTCTCGTTTTTTTAGTTAAAAATGCATAATTCGTTTTTAAAAAATGCATTTTTTGATTTTGGGATTATATATTTTCCATAAATTTTTCTTTTTGGTCATTTTCGCACAAAGTTATACAAATAAAAATCAAGCATTATCCGTTATTTCACAGTTTTTTCAACATTCTTATTTTTAACATCTTTTTAGGAATTTATTAACATTATTCCTCAAAATTAATTAAGATTAAAAAAATCCGTAGAGCGTAGACATCTGTCCGTTGACTTTTCTTATCTTTGTAAAATCAAATTCTTTTTTATGAAAGATTATTTAGATTCTTTGTTAATAAAATATAACACTCCCGATTTTATAGATAACGACCCCGTACAGTTTCCACATCGTTATTCTGAAAAGAACGACATCGAAATCGTAGCTTTTCTTACCGCCACAATAGCTTGGGGAACACGCTCCATGATTCTTAACTCCGCTAATAAGATGCTCAACATCATGGGAAAATCGCCTTACGACTTTGTGATGTCAGACGGATTCAAAAAATTAGAGCCCGACAAATGCGTGCATCGCACTTTCTTCAACAGAGATTTTATTTATTATTGTAAAGGATTGAAACATATCTATTCGGAAAGTCGGATCGTAGCCATGTCGTTCTGTGAGCC
>JAZOCI010000123.1:0-2929 GCA_045596465.1 Bacteroidales bacterium
GTGATGATTAGAGGTGGTCGTGTTAAGGATCTTCCAGGTGTACGTTATCACATCATTCGTGGTGCTTTGGATACTGCAGGTGTAGATGGTCGTGCACAACGTAGATCAAAATACGGCGCTAAACGTCCTAAAAAACAAGCCGCTAAAAAGTAAAAAATTGTTAAACGGTAAAAGTTTAGAACATTAAAACATGAGAAAAGCTAAACCAAAGAAAAGAATCATCCTTCCGGATCCAAAATACGGTGATGTATTGGTAACAAAATTCGTTAACAATATCATGTTGAAGGGTAAGAAAAATCTTGCTTACGAAATATTCTACAGCGCAATGGATATCGTAAGTAACAAATTGAGCGAAGACCCTATCAGTGTTTGGAAGAAAGCTTTAGAAAACGTAACTCCACAGGTTGAGGTAAGAAGTCGTCGTATTGGTGGTGCAACTTTCCAAATCCCTTCAGAGATCCGTCCTTCTCGTAAACAAAGTATCGGCATGAAAAACCTTATCGGTTATGCTCGTAAACGCCATGAGAAATCAATGGGCGAAAGATTAGCAGGCGAAATCATGCAAGCTTACAAAGAAGAAGGTGCTGCTTTCAAGAAAAAGGAAGAAATCCACAGAATGGCTGACGCTAACAAAGCCTTCTCACACTTCAGATTCTAATATACAAACAGAGTAAATAAATGATGAAAAACGGTCAAAATAATATGAATAAGCTCGATTATACACGTAATATCGGTATCATGGCTCACATTGATGCTGGTAAAACTACTACAACAGAGCGTATTTTGTATTATACAGGCCGTAGTCGTCGTATCGGTGAGGTGCATGATGGAGCCGCAACAATGGACTGGATGGTTCAGGAACAGGAACGTGGTATCACAATCACTTCAGCAGCCACTACAGTTTACTGGAACGTTAATGACACCCAATATAAAATCAATTTGATAGACACTCCCGGCCACGTTGACTTTACAGTCGAAGTTGAACGTTCGCTCAGAGTTCTTGATGGCGCTGTAGCATTATTCTGCGCTGTCGGCGGTGTTGAACCTCAATCAGAAACAGTATGGCATCAATCCGATAAATACAAAGTGCCACATATCTGTTTTGTCAATAAAATGGATCGCTGTGGTGCTGACTTCTTTAAAGTCGTTGAACAGATTGAAGATCGCCTCAACGCAAATCCAATCCCATTACAAATTCCAATCGGAAGCGAGGACACTTTCATCGGTGTGGTCGATTTGGTTAAAAACAAGGCTTTTGTGTGGGAAGATGAACTTGGAATGCAGGTGACAGAAATAGAAATACCTGAAGAATTGAAAGAGACAGCGACAGAGTATCGTAATATGTTGCTCGAAGGTGCTGCCGAAGATAATGAAGAATTGTTCGAGAAATTCATGCTCGATCCAGATTCCATCACAGAAGAAGAACTTATCGCTGAAATTAGAAAAGCTACATTGTCGAGACGCGCTTGTCCTGTATTGTGTGGCGCTTCCTTCAAAAATAAAGGCGTACAGTTCTTGCTTGATGCCATTATCAACTATCTTCCAAGTCCAAATGATGTTGATGAGGTTGTAGGCGTCAATCCTAAAACAGAAAAAGAAGAAATACGCAAAGCAGATTCAAAAGAGCCGTTTTGCGCACTTGCTTTCAAGATTGCCACAGATCCGTATGTTGGTCGTCTCGCTTTCTTCCGTGTTTATTCTGGTTCTCTCAAGTCAGGATCATACGTGCTTAACGCAACAACAGGAAAGAAAGAACGCATCTCAAGAATCATGCAGATGAATGCTAATAAACAAACACCGCTCGATGTTATAGAGGCAGGTGATATAGCAGCTGCAGTCGGTTTCAAAACAATAAGAACAGGCGATACACTCACTAGCGAAGATAAACCTTTGTTGCTTGAGTCTATCTCATTTCCACAACCAGTAGTTCAAATCGCAGTTGAACCTAAAACTCAAGCAGAAATGGACAAGTTATCAGCTTCCTTAGATAAACTTGCCGAAGAAGACCCTACATTCCAGGTCACCACAGACGATAATTCAGGTCAGACAATAATTGCTGGTATGGGTGAATTGCACTTAGATATTATCATCGACAGATTAAGAAGAGAGTTTGGCGTCGAGATTAATGTTGGTAGTCCACAAGTATCGTATAAAGAATCGTTTACACAGACAGTAACACACCGTGAGGTTTATAAGAAACAAACAGGAGGCAAAGGTAAATTTGCAGACATCGAGTTTGAAATTGGACCAGCAGATGAAGGTGTTACAGGCTTACAATTCATAAATGACGTAAAAGGTGGTAATATTCCACGCGAATATATAGTTGCTGCAGAAAAAGGTTTTAAGAACGCATTGTCGAACGGAGTTTTGGCAGGTTTCCCAATGGAAGCTGTTAAAGTACGTTTGTATGATGGTTCAACACATCCAGTTGACAGTGATGCCTTATCATTTGAAGCAGCCGCACACTTCGGTTTCAAAGCAGCCGGCTTAAAAGCCAAGACAGTCGTTATGGAACCAATCATGAAAGTGGAGGTTCGCGTGCCGTCAGAATATCTCGGTGATGTTTCAGGAGATCTTAACAGAAGAAGATCAATCTTACGCGAAATGGAAGCTGGCGTTGCTCAGCAGATCGTAAGAGCAGATGTTCCATTGTCGGAGATGTTCGGATATATCACAACACTGAGAACATTAACGCAGGGAAGAGGCAATTTCAGCATGGAATTCAGTCACTATGCGAGATTGGCAGACGACTTGGCGGAAGTAGTGATTAAGAAAGCAAAAGGAACATATTTCTCTTTTTGAAAGAAGTAATAAAAGAACAAGATTAGAATAAAAAATAAAACATTAACAACAAATTCTTATGAGTCAAAGAATTAGAATTAAGTTAAAGTCACATGATCACAACTTGGTTGACAAGTCAGCTGAGAAG
>JAZOCI010000124.1:0-2450 GCA_045596465.1 Bacteroidales bacterium
AAATCAATGATGCCATGTTTACAAAATTCTTTATCGACAGACCTGTTTTCTCGACCGTCATCGCTATAGTCATCGTCATAGCAGGCTTGGTGACGCTGAGGACGTTACCCGTTGCGCAATATCCCGACATCACGCCTCCAACAGTCATGGTATCAGCTTATTATCCTGGTGCGAGCGCCGAGACAGTTGCACAGACAGTAGGCGTTCCTATCGAACAACAAGTCAACGGCGTGGAAAACATGATGTATATGAGTTCGAGTTCATCGAGCGACGGAGAGTATTCATTGACAGTGACTTTCGAGTTAGGAACCGATATTGACGAAGCCGCCATCATGGTGCAAAACAGAGTCAATCTCGCTGAGGCAAATCTCCCATCGTCTGTAAAACAACAAGGCGTAAGCGTCCTAAAACGCAGTCCGAATCAACTGATGTTCATCACATTAGATAGCGACTTAGAACAATATGACGGTTTGTTTCTCGCCAATTATGCCAATATCAATATCGTCAATGAGTTGGCACGACTTAAAGGTGTCGGTGACGTTCACGTTTTCGGAGCATCAGACTACGCCATGAGAGTGTGGTTAGATCCAGAGATTATGAGAATCAGAGACATAACACCTGACGAGGTCTTGGCGATGATAAAATCACAGAATATGGAAGTCTCTGCCGGTGCCGTCGGCGCTCCTCCTACTTCCAACGAGATGGCTTTTCAATACAGCATCAGCACAAAAGGCAGACTTATTAACGAAGAGGAATTTGGCAATATCATCATCAGGACTTTAGAAAACGGTGAATATCTGCGACTTAAAGACATCGCCAAGATAGAATTAGGCTCGCAGTCGTATTCTGTCACAACAACGATGAAAGGTGAAGAGATAGCCGCAATCGGTATCAACCAGATGCCTGGCTCCAACGCTTTGGATGTAGCTAAAGAAGTGAAAGCCAAGGTAAAAGAGCTGCAACATTTTCTTCCAGAAGGCATCAATATGAACATCGTGATGGATAACACTAAATTCGTCACAGCCTCCATTGACGAAGTCTTAGTCACAATAGCTGAGACGACATTATTAGTTATCTTGGTGATGTTCTTGTTCTTACAAAACTTCCGAGCTGTCATCATTCCTGCATTAACGATTCCGATCTCATTGTTAGGAACATTCGCCGTGATGCGACTTCTCGGATTTTCCATAAATTTATTAACATTATTCGGATTAGTATTAGCGATTGCTATTGTAGTTGATGACGCTATCGTTGTTGTGGAAAACGCATCTCGACTAATAGAATCGAAGCTACGGAAGCGCAAAGACGTATCGCATATATCTAAGAAAGAAGAACTTGCAATACGTAAAGAAGCTGTAACAGAAGCCATGAAAGAGATACAAGGTCCGGTTATAAGTATCGTTTTGGTCTTACTTGCGGTCTTCATTCCAACAGCATTCATCGGAGGAATCACAGGCGAACTTTACAAGCAATTCGCTCTTACAATCGCCACTGCCACAGTGATTTCCGGAATAATATCCTTAGTATTCACTCCAGCTATGTGCGTACTTTTCCTCAAAGAAGAAAAATGGAGCCTCAAATGGTTCAACAAATTATACGACAAGACTTTAGGATTTTACATCAGAATAATAAAATCATTTTTAAGAAGACCTGCCGTAGCACTGACGACATTCGTAATCATCTCAGCATTAACGATGTACGTCTTCATAAAATTGCCTAATGAATTTTTACCTAAGGAAGATTTAGGATATTTCATGGTGACGGTACAACTTCCCAATTCCGCAAGTTTAGAAAGAACAGAAAAGGTTACAGCGGAACTTTCTAAGATGTTAGACAAATATCCAGAGATCGACACTTATTTGGTTATCAACGGATTTTCGTTTGTAAAAGGCGGCAATAGTTCCAACGAAGCGAGTTTGTTCGTAATGTTAAAAGACTGGGACGAGCGTAAAGGCAAAGGCGAAACCGCAACAGCTGTCATCGACAGAATCAATATGGAAGCCACTGAGATACAAGAAGCTAACATCTTCGCCATCAATCCACCTTCAATACCAGGACTTGGAGCATCGGGAGGATTGGCATTCGTACTTGAAGATCGTAACAACTTAGGAACGACAGAGTTAGAAAACGCCATCGCCACCTTGATGGAAAACTATCAAGAAGAGCCAGCCTTGATGTATCTTCAAAATCAGTTTGAAGGTAACAGTCCGCAATTTTTCCTAAACATAAACCGCGACAAAATCGGCATGATGGGATTACAGTTAAATCAAGTCTTCGACGCACTTTCATCATATATGGGTTCCACTTTCGCCAACGACTTCGTGAGATTCAACAACATATATCAAGTCATCATTCAGGCAAATCCTGGAAATCGTAATGTTATCAGCGACATCTTGAAGTTAAGCGTGGAAAATCCTAACGGCGAGATGGTTCCATTTTCAGCATTTTGT
>JAZOCI010000125.1:0-13002 GCA_045596465.1 Bacteroidales bacterium
TCGTAATTATTATAAATAGGAGTATACTCACTGGTTGTACTTGTAAACCCACCGACAGTACCGTCAATGGTAACTGTTTCTTGTGCTTTAAGGTTTCCAAACAACCCCAAAACACACATTACTGTAAATAGTAAAATTTTCTTCATCTTTTATAATTTTAGAATTAATAATCAATCTCAGTACAGGTTCACAAAAGTATATTTTTTTTTCAAATAATTATATAAAAAAAAGAAGAAAAAAATCGCGTATGTTCTAAACATTGAATTAAATTTGCATTCATTAACATATATTCAGAATTTACATTAACAAATGAGCAAATATCAGCATATTTTTTTCGATTTAGACAACACTTTATGGGATTTTGACAAAAGTTCCGTCTTGGCTTTTGAGAAGATTTACGAGATTTTTCACCTTGTTAATTACAATATACCGAGCGCCGCTCATTTCCATCATACTTATTTCGAACATAACAACAGACTTTGGGAGCTTTATCGTCAGGGAGAGATCAGCAAGGATTTTCTGAAAGACGAGCGTTTCCGTCTGCCTTTGAAAGATTATGGTATTATAAACGACACTTTAGCTCACGACTTAGGCGAAAGCTATACCGAACTCGCCGCTCGCATGGTGGCTTTGGTTCCAAATACTATGGAAATACTTTCTTATCTCAAAGAAAAGAATTATAAGATTCACCTGATAACCAACGGCTTCCTTGAAGTCCAAAACATAAAGATGCAGGTTTCCGGCTTAGATAGGATGATTGACGAGACTTTCGTCTCTGAAGTCGTCGGCTTCAAAAAACCCGACCATAGGATTTTTTATCACGCGATGAATAAAGTAGGAGGAACCATAGAAAACTGCGTCATGATAGGAGACGACTTAGCCGTCGATATTATTCCCGCCAAAGAAATCGGAATGACGCATATTTATTTCAATAGAAAAAACATCACGCATAATGAAATCTTAGATTATGAAGTGAAGGATTTGATTGAAATCAGGGAGTTTTTTGAATCTGAGAATCTGATTCTTATAAGTGCGCCAACACCGTGATCTTACCCTTGACTTTATCTCCTATTTTAACATTCAGCTTAGCATCGATTGGCAAGAAGAAATCGACGCGCGAGCCGAAGCGTATCAATCCAAACTCCTCTCCCACTTTCGCCGTCGCGCCTTTATCGACATGGCATATTATGCGTCGCGCCATCACACCGGCAATCTGACGGAAAAGCACTTCTCTTCCTTGCTCGTCTTTAACAACCAAAGTGTTACGCTCATTAAGCTCCGATGACTTAGGATTTATGGCAAACAATTTCTTTCCAGGATGATATTTGTAATAACTCACCACGCCGTTCATCGGAAACCAATTGACATGCACATTATACGCCGACATAAAAATCGAGACCTGTATTCTCTTGTCGTGGAAATATTCTTTCTCTTCAACTTCTTCTACCACAACCACTTCACCATCAGCCGCGGAGACTACAGCATTATCTTCTATGGTCGTAGTTCTGTTCGTCGGCACTCTGAAAAAGGTGATGCTCCAGGACGCTATCGCGAGACAGAAGACAGCGATTATAATTTGCAAACATTTTATCGGCAAGACCAAGAAAGCCAAAGTCGCAATTATCGTGGCTATCAAAGCCACCGTCGCTATTACTCCGTAACCTTTTTTATGTATGTACATGATTGTCGTAGTTTTAGATTAACATTAAATAAATGAATGCGAAAGGCATCGCCATGAAAGTAGCGTCGAAGCGATCCAACATTCCGCCGTGACCAGGGATAAGATTGCCGGAGTCTTTCACGCCCGCATGTCTCTTTATCATCGATTCCGTCAGGTCGCCGAGCGTTCCGAAAACAACTATTATCAAGGCGAGGAAAAGCGACTGAATATCATTCATAAAGCCATCGAAGAAAAAGACATTCAAAACGAAACGATTGATAAAATATGCGAAAAGCATCGTAAAGACTGCGCCACCGACACTGCCTTCTATCGTCTTCTTTGGCGAAATTCTCTCAAACAACTTATGACGTCCTATCGCGCTGCCGGTGAGATACGCAAAAATGTCATTGACCCAAATCAAGATAAAAGTATATATCAAAAGCACCCAGCCATTTTCAACGCCAATGACTTCTTCATTATAGAACATCAACATAATTCCACACGGCATGGCGACAAACATCATCGCGAGCCACGACGCGCCAATCACGCTGACATAATCGTGTTTCTTGGAAAACAATGCGATAAGTAAAGGTATATTGAAAAATATAGGAGCCATGAACAGATTCTCCATCATCGAATCAGAAATCATAGAAAACAACACCAAGAAAAAATAAAAAATCATCACAGAGGATAACACTATATTTTTCAACAACTTATCAGGTTTATGAGGAAAGAGATTCGCGATTTCTTCAGATGATATCCTCACTATGATTGCCGTTGCAAACACCATAACCCAAACCGACATCCTGCCTAAGATTATAGACCCTAACAATATGACGACAAACAACGCTCCGAATATCAATCTCTTCCAGAATTCACCCATTTCTACTTAATGATTTACTTACGATTAGATTTTGCAAATATAATAAAAAGACTAAAGACTAAAGACTAAAGACTAAAGTTTTTTTTAATTCATAATTCATAATGCATAATGCATAATTATTATGATATATTCCTTTAATTATGAATTATGAATTATGAATTTTCAAAACCTCACCGCGACACCGATTCCGTAATTCGTTGCAATTGGTTGTATCTCCACATTTGAGACATTGCCGATTTTCTCGTTGAACTTAACGACGCCACGCCCGATGAAATATCCCAAAGCGGCACCAACAATCACGTCGGAAGTCCAGTGTTCTTTACCTATAACGCGACCTAACGAAGTAGCTGTCGCCAAGGAATAAGTCACGATTCCGACCCATTTTTTCTCAGGATAGAACCCCGCTACCGTAGTCGCCAAAGCAAAAGCCCGCGTCGCGTGACCCGACACAAACGAAGTACTTTCAAAAGTAGCGAAAGGACCTTGCCAATCTTGGGGACTGGATTCGGGAACGGGATCCAGAGATGAAATTTGAGGACGAGTGCGACAGGTCAAGACTTTAATTCCGGCGGAAGCCACTTCAGCGTAAACAAACGACTGCAAAGCGGCCAACGACATATTCTTCAGACGTATATCCCTACCAATAGCACCAATAGCGTAAGTCACTGCAACACTTGGGATTATGAACAATTCTTCTCCAAAAATATCAGTATATTGCGAAATCGTCTTCGACTGCGAATTGGTAAAAGTCTTATCTGTAAATTTAAAAATCTCGTCGTCATAAACGAAAGCTAATGTCGAGGCGGCAGCTATTCCACCGAACACTGTCCAATCCTTCCAATCATAATGCAAAGGTTGCGAAACGACCGTCACACCCGAATACCAATAAGATTTAAGATACGACTGTTGTCCGTTGTCTGTTGTCCGTTGTCCAAACAAAACCAAAGACGAAAAAACAAACAATATAAAAAATATCCAATTCCTCATTTATCAGCTATCAGCCCTCAGCATTTTTTAATTCTTCATTTAAGACGCAGCAAGCCACATCCTTACAATTCTTCATTGTTAACTGTTAATTGTCTTCGCCTCTTCCCAAAGTTCATTCATTTCGTCAAGGCTCATATCGACGAGCGATTTTCCCATCTCGCGAGCTTTCCCTTCCACATAATTAAAACGACTTCTGAATTTCTTGTTCGCCACTTCGAGAGCGTCCATCGGATTGACTTTTATGAAACGAGAATAATTGACAAGCGCGAACATCAAATCACCGAATTCCTCCGTAACACTTTCCTTGTCTCCTGTTACCAACTCATCTTTCAATTCTCTAATCTCCTCCTCCACTTTATCCCATACCTGCTCTTTATTTTCCCAGTCGAAGCCCACACCCGCAGCTTTCTCCTGCATACGATAAGCCTTCACCAACTCCGGTAAAGCATTAGGCACACCGCCGAGCACGCTTCTGTTATGTTCCTTCGTAAGTTTTATCTTCTCCCAATTGTCGGCCACTTCCTCAGCATTTTTCACCGAAGTATCGCCGAAGACATGCGGGTGACGTATTATCAACTTCTCGCAGATTCCATTTATCACGTCGTCGATGGTGAAGAGATTTCTGTCTTGCGCGATACGCGAATAGAACACGATGTGCATTATTATGTCGCCGAGTTCTTTCTTAACATCTTGATAATCTTCATCAACGATAGCCTGACTCAACTCAAAGACCTCTTCTATCGTCAGATGACGCAGACTCTCTATCGTCTGTTTCTTATCCCAAGGACATTCCACACGCAATCTGTCCATTATATCCAACAAACGTTGAAATGCTTCCAAACTTTTATTCATAAGATTATTTTTTTGCAAAGATAAAAAAAGTCTTTTGTCTACAATCTACATGTCATGACCTTAAAAAATATTTTAAGTCAAAAAATAGACATTTATTGAAAAAGATTGTAACTTACTTCATATCAATTAATTCTATTTTTTCAGTTTCTCAATTTCTCAGATTTTATTACCTTTACGACATGAAAAGCAACAACAGCGTCAATACATTGACGACATATCAGATCTTGAATCCGGGTATCCACGCCGCAGGAGAATTGGTCATGGGAAAGACATCGTTCTTGTTCGTGGTATGAAAACACTTAGGCAAATACATGCACACCGAGAAAAACTATCAGCGATTAGGTCTCAAAATAGAGTTCACCAAACATTTCTAAGGGAAAGTCACGCTCAACGTACATCAATGGCATATCGCGGACTTCCTCGGCCAGGGTTTAGGATTTAAGTTATAATTTTAAGAAATAAACATTATGAAAAGAAATATATTTAACTATTGGCTTGGGGATGTTGGATGTTGGTTCACAATATTATTCACTTCATGCGAGAAAGCTCCTCTCACAAACAGCAAGCCTATCACTGGAACGCTCGTATTTGAAGAAAACATCAACGCCTTGTTTGTCTATAACGACATCGACATCACCTTAATAGAATCGGACGAATTTATGATTGAAATCACTACAGGCGAGAATCTTATGCCACAAATCACAAGCAATATCGTAGCTGACGCGCTATATTGGATTAGTTTCCAAAGACGCTTGCGCTAAAGTGTATTACGAAGGTTCTATCATTGTAGATTGCACAAATAGGTTAGATGCATTGGTTGACGACTTCGGCAGTATTTACTACAACCGTGATGTAAGAGAACTTCACGACAGCATAACTTACAGCCCTGTTCCCAATACAAGAGGTGTTATTGAACCTTACAATAACTGCTTCTGTGATACATTTTAGAACTTATAAACAAACTTGCAAATAGTTGGTAATTTCACCAATTTTCAACAAAATAACTGTTGGTTTTGTGTTGTAGGAAATCGTGTTCAAACGCACTTTGACTTTACAGATTTCATAGGTTTCGGTTTAGAAGAAAGACTTTAGAGTCTAATGTTAGAACTCTAAAGTCGTGAAAATATATCAATAAGCTCTTGCGAATATCACGCGGCGTTTTGAAGGCTGACCTGTGTAGATACATTTGCCATCTTCGAAATCGTCGTCCAAAGGAATGCAACGGATAGTAGCTTTTGTCTCTTCTTTGATTTTCTGTTCTGTCTCCGGAGTGCCGTCCCAGTGAGCATAAACGAACATGCTGTTTTCGATTTGTTCCTTGAACTCTTCCCAAGTATCGACTTTAACAGTTCTTGATTCGCGGAAGTCGAGAGCTTTTTTAAAGATATTATCTTGAATCTCTTCGAGAAGATTTGTGATATAGTCTTCGATATTGTCGATAGTAGCTGTTGACTTTTCGAGGGTGTCGCGGCGAGCGATTTCAACGGAGTTGTTTTCCACGTCGCGAGGACCTGCCGCGATACGTACCGGCACGCCTTTGAGTTCCCATTCAGCGAATTTGAACCCTGGTTTCTGAGTGTCGCGGTCGTCGAACTTGACGCGCATTCTTCTTGCTTCTAAGCGTTTTTTGATATTGGAGCAATATTCCAAAACCGTTTCTCTCTGTTCGTCGGTCTTATAGATAGGAACTATAACCACTTCAATAGGAGCGATTTTTGGAGGAAGCACGAGACCGTTGTCGTCGGAATGCGACATGATGAGAGCGCCCATAAGACGAGTTGAAACTCCCCATGAAGTAGCCCATACATATTCCAATTTATTTTCCTTATTCAAGAATTTAACATCGAAAGCCTTGGCGAAGTTCTGAGCGAGGAAGTGAGAAGTACCAGCTTGAAGAGCCTTACCGTCTTGCATCATAGCCTCGATGCAGAAAGTCTCTTCAGCGCCTGCGAAACGTTCGTTAGCCGATTTGATACCGCGAAGCACAGGAAGAGCCATATATTTCTCAGCGAATTCTGCATAGACGTCGAGCATCTTACGAGCTTCTGCCATAGCCTCTTCACGAGTTGCGTGAGCGGTGTGACCTTCCTGCCACAAGAACTCTGCGGTGCGGAGGAACAAGCGAGTACGCATTTCCCAACGGACCACATTAGCCCATTGATTCACCAAGATAGGTAGGTCGCGATAACTCTTGATCCAGTTGCGATATGTATCCCAAATAATTGTCTCTGAAGTAGGACGTACAATAAGTTCCTCTTCCAATTTTGCGTCAGGATCGACGACGACGCCAGAGCCGTCAGGATTATTTTTGAGACGATAGTGAGTCACAACAGCACATTCTTTAGCGAAGCCTTCAACGTGACTTGCCTCTTTGCTGAAGAAACTCTTTGGAATGAAGAGCGGGAAATAAGCGTTGACGTGACCTGTATCTTTGAACATTTTGTCGAGAGCGTCGCGCATGAACTCCCAAATTGCATATCCGTAAGGTTTGATAACCATACAACCTCTGACAGCAGAATTCTCTGCCAAATCAGCTTTAGTAACAAGATCATTATACCACTGGGAATAATTTTCTTTACGAGATGTTAAATCTTTTGCCATCGTTATTTTGGTATAGTATTTGATAATTTTTCTGTGTGCAAAATTAAGAAAAAATTGCATGATTTCATAAATTAAAAAGTATAAAAATGAAACGTTTTAATTTTTTAGCCATCGCGATAGGAGTAATGCTAACATCATGTTCCACAAGTAATAACGTCATCAGAGACGATGCGTATTATTCTCCTTACGACAACGACAGCAAATCGAACAACGAGTTGGTCGTATCAAGTCACGGCACATTCAACACCTCGAAGATAAGTAGCAACTCGCAATATGATTATCAAGCATATTACAGCGAAAGCGAGTCACAGAAGCCAAAGGCCGAGCCTTTATATGAAAAGACTGAAACCGTAACCGACACCAACGGCGTGATTTATACGAGTACAGAAACCTATTACGACCAGAATTATCTCAACGCAGCAGGCGCTTCTTACCCACAAGACAACTACGATTATTATTACGACGACGATGAAGAAGACGAATGGAACACAAGCGTATACTTAGGATTCGGCTTCCCATACGGTGCCTCGATAGGATTAAGCTACGGCTATCCTTATTACTCACATTATTACTCACATTATTATTCACCATACTACTACCCTTCCTATTATTATAATTGGCATTACGACTGGTGGTGGACTCCATACTACGATCCTTTTTATTGTTATCATCCTCATTATCATTATCCGCATTATATTTATTATCCATCTTATCACCCACAACATGGAGGTCACAAGCCACATCCAGGCGGAGGTTTGGCTCCAGCAGCGAAACCGAGACCTAACGGACAAGGCGGATTACATGTAGCAGGAAGAACCGAGAGACCGGTATCTGCTGGTGTGAGACCAACATCTCCATCGAGACCTTCAAGTTCGGCTCGTCCTTCGACTTCAACTCGCCCTTCGAGTTCGGCTCGTCCTTCAAGTAGCGGAATAAGTACAACGACACAACGTATGTCGGCAGGCGAAAGACCGTCAACAGAACGTAAGTCGTACACTCCAGCTAATAGCAGCCGTCAGGTTCGTTCAAGCTCAGAATACGTGAGACCAAGCAGTAGCTCTTCTTCAAGAAACAGCAGTTCAAGTATCAACAGATCAAGCAGCAGTTCTTCTTCAAGAAACAGCAGTTCGAGTATCAACAGATCAAGCAGCAGTTCTTCTTCAAGAAGTAGTAGCAGCTTCGGTTCCGGTTCATCAAGCAGAAGTAGTAGCATGGGAGGTGGTGCAAGAAGCGGAGGAAGGAGATAATTCATAATGCATAATTCATAATGCATAATTCATAATGCATAATTCATAATGTATAATTGACTTTAGACATTAGAAAATATGAAAAGAATATTTTTGATATTATTAGCGATAGTACCGTTTTGCATGAAGGGACAAAACCTCTACGATGTTTACAACGTATCGACATCTTATTATCAAGGCACAGCAAAAGGTATGGCAATGGGCATGGCGATGGGAGCTGTTGGCGAGGATTTCTCTTCTCTCGCCATCAATCCCGCTGGAGTAGGATTATTCAGAAAACCCACTCTCATATTCACACCTTCTATATTAACGACTTACGCCAAGTCGGAGCTCAACGGAAACACAGCTACAGACTCAAAAGCCAAATTATCGGTAAACAATTTCGGTCTGGTCGGCATCAATAAAAGCGATAACAGAACAGTTACATGGGCTGTCGGCATGAACAGAACCAACAACTTCAGCAACAGCATCTTCGTCGATGGATATAACGATAACAACTCATTGATAGACGCATATTTCGCCGAGATAATAGCCAACGACATATATGACAGAAAAGAATTAGAAGATTATTCTCCGAGTTACATATATCCATTATGGGAGACATATCTCATCAATTTCGAGAATGATGGAGTTCTAACAACGCCTGTTCCTGCGGGAGGATTAAGACAACTAAAAGGCGTCAACTCTTGGGGTGGCACCAACGAATGGACTGTCACTTCCGGCGTCAACTTCGGCGACAAATTATTCTTCGGCGTCTCTATCAATATGCCTCAATTAAACAGCAGAAAGATAACGGATTACAAAGAAGAGTTCAAGATTGAAGACAAAGATTATTATTGGATGCAAGAGGAAATCCTCGCCACTACAGGTTGGGGCTTCAATGCAAAATTCGGACTCATCGCCCACCCTTGCAGATGGCTACGACTCGGCGCTTCGTTCCACACTCCTACAATCTACAACCTCACCGACAGATGGAAAACAGAAACCGTTTCACATCTTGACTTAGGCAACTACGAATACAACGTCCCGACATCTTATTTCAGCTATTCCGTGATGACGCCTTGGAGAGCCAACGGCAGCCTCGCCTTCATATTCGGCAACTTCGGAATGATAACCGCCGACTATGAATACGTCGACTACGGAACAATAAAAATTGCCGACTACGAATACGATTACAGCGAATACAACAATTTCATGTCAGAGACTTTCAAGCCAACGATGAACCTCAGATTAGGAACCGAATGGCGTTATCAAAACATGTGTTTCAGAGGAGGTTACGCATTCTACGGCAGTCCTTACGGAATTGAAAGCAGCGACTACAAAAGAGATGCCTTGTCATGCGGCATCGGCTACACAAAACATTTCATGACTGTGGATTTCGCTTACGTCTATACAATGCAAAATCATAAATACAATTTGTACTCGCAGTACACAAACTATTACAATGAAATCGCTCCTGATTTGATTGTCAAGGAGAAAACCAACATTCACAGTTTAGTTGTGTCATTGAAATTCAAACTATATTGATTTTACATAAACGAGTATTAATGAAAAAATGGTTGCCAAGAATTTGACAACCATTTTTGTTTATAACAACTTAAAATTAATCTGCTATTTCATTGTGATACATATCAACGATGTCTTGGTCAATCAAGATGCGACCGCAATATTCGCAGACGATGATTTTCTTGTGCATACGAATATCAAGTTGATGTTGTGGAGGAATTTTATTGTAGCAACCGCCGCAAGCATCGCGTTCAATCTTAACGACTGCCAAACCGTTACGAGCATTTTTTCTGATGCGTTTATAAGCTGTAAGAAGACGTTCTTCGATAAGTTGTTCGCTATCTTTTGAACGAGCCACGAGTTCTTCTTCTTCTTTTTCAGTCTCTTCAACAATTGAAGACAATTCATTTCTCTTAAGTTCGAGGTCACCTTTACGCTCTTCCAAACGAGCGTTTGTCTCACCCAAAGTGATTTTCAACATCTCAGATTTCTTATTGCAATCGTTGATGCGTTTTTCACAAAGCTGAATGTCTAATGATTGATATTCAATCTCTTTGGTTAATGATTCATATTCACGGTTGTTACGAACGTTGTTTTGTTGTTCCTCGTATTTCTTGATGAGAGCTGTAGCTTCTTTAATCTTATTTTTATAATCAGCTATGTCTTTGGTAAATTTTTCCAACTCTTCATTAAACTTGGCGATACGAGTTTCCATACCTGCGATTTCGTCTTCCAAATCTTGAACCTCGAGAGGAAGCTCACCGCGAATGATACGGATTTTATCTATCTTAGAATCAACCTGTTGTAAAGTATATAATTCGATAAGTTTTCTTTCAACAGTAATTTCTTGTTCTTCTGCACCGTGTTTTAAGTTATTGTCTTCCATATATTTTTTATTTTAATATTTTAAACGAAGTAATTAACAGAGTTGGTATTAACTCCTGAAATTTGGACTGCAAATTTAGGATTTTTTTTGAGAATAATATCAGCAAATAATTGTTTTGTGAACTGTTCTGTCTCAAAATGTCCCGCATCGATGATAAGTATTTCATTATCAGCCTCAAAAAAATCATGATATTTTAAATCTGCCGTAATGAAAGCATCTGCCCCACAACATTTTGCGTCCTTGATCAAGAAAGAGCCGGAGCCTCCGCAAATTGCGACTTTACTGATATTTTTATTTAAAAATTCCGAGTGACGTATCGACGGGACATTCAACTTTTCCTTGATTAATTTTAAGAAATCGAGTTCTTTCATTTCGTTCTCTAAAACGCCAAACATTCCGCTTCCTATTTGAGTTTCCAAGTTGTTGAGATGTAATATATTCAAGTCTTTCAGACCGAGTTGTTCAGCCAAGACTCGATTCACACCATAAAAACTATTGTCGATGTTAGTGTGCATCGCGGCAATAGAAATGTCGTTTTTGATAGCCTTTGTGATTATCCTGCCCGTAGTGTCATCAGCGAGAATGTTTTTCAAACCTTTAAAAATCAAAGGATGATGACTTACGACAAGATGAAATGAATTTTCTATAGCCTCATCAATAACTTTTTCTGTCACATCCAATGTCAATAAAACCCTATCAACCAAAGCATTAGCATCGCCGACGAGAAGTCCGGAATTATCATAATTCTCCTGCCAGCAAATCGGCGCGACATCAGTTAAATAAGACAAAATTTCAGAGACTTTATTCATTTCATAATTTTTCGCTAAGATACGATTTTTTATCGTTTAATAGTTTGTTTTGATAAAAATAATTTGTAAATTTGTTCGGTTGTTACAATATCATGAAAAGACTATTATTACCAATATCGTTGCTCTACTCTCTTGTCTTGTTGTTAAGACATAAGTTATACGATTGGAACATCTTAAAATCAAAGAGTTACGATATTCCAAACATCTGTGTCGGCAATCTTAATCTCGGAGGAACGGGAAAAACGCCTCACATCGAATATCTCGTAAGATTGTTGTCAGACAAATATAAAATCACGGTTTTAAGTCGCGGTTACGGTCGTAAGACCAAAGGCTATCTTCTTGCAAACGACAGTCATACTCATAACGACATCGGCGACGAACCACTTCAATATTTCACGAAATTCGACAATATAAAAGTCGCTGTCGATGAAAACCGCTGCGAAGGAATGGAACGACTTCTTCAAGAAGAAAACGCACCACAAATAGTCCTCTTAGACGACGCTTATCAGCACAGAAAGATAAAACCCGGATTAAATATCTTATTGACTGATTATTATAACTTATACAGTAACAACGACTTAATTCCAGCAGGAAATCTACGCGACATAAAGAAAGCCGCTCAAAGAGCCGAAATCATCGTCGTAACAAAATCTCCTAACGTCATCACTCCTTATTATAGAAAAGACGTAGAAAATAAACTCAAACCTCTTCCACACCAGAAAATTTTCTACTCTTATATAGAATATCTCGACTTCAAACCTTTCAGCAAGCTAAGTCATAAAACAGACATAAAAGAAGCCAAGACAGTGCTTCTCGTCTGCGGAATCGCAAACACCTATTCTTTAGAAGATCATCTAAAAAGAAAATACAACACCATATCGAAAATCAAATTCAATGATCATCATGACTTTACAGAAAAAGATATTGACATGATCATCGAGAAATACAACAGTCTGATAGGCAAAAACAAAGTTATCGTCACAACAGAAAAAGACGCGATGAGATTGACAAAAACTTCGTTTATCGACAAATTTGAAGACATTCCTATCTTCACGATACCAATCAAAATAAAATTTCACAAAGAAGAAGGAACGAGTTTCGACGACGAGATATTGAATTATGTTAAAAATAATTTGCAGTGATGTTTTAACCTTAAAGAAGAAATGAGCGATAAAAAAATCTATTTCATCACTGACTTTCATTTGGGCGTTCCCACTCTTGAAGACTCTCATAAAAGAGAGCTGAAGCTTATCAGATTCTTGGATTCTATCAAAGAAGATACTGAAGCTCTCTTTCTCATGGGCGACCTCTTCGATTTCTGGTTTGAATATAAGACCGTAGTACCTCGCGGTTACACCCGTCTCCTTGGTCGTCTCGCTCAATTTGTAGATGACGGCACCCCTGTTCATCTCTTCGCCGGAAACCACGACCTCTGGACTTTCGACTATCTACAGAAAGAAATAGGAATACAAGTTCATCGTGAGCCGATGGTAATGACATTGAAAGACAAGAAATTTTTCCTCGTCCATGGCGATGGAAGAGGTCCGGGCGACAGAGGCTACAAATTCTTA
>JAZOCI010000126.1:0-2699 GCA_045596465.1 Bacteroidales bacterium
CGGCTCAACCAAATCCAATCTCAACATATTAGCGCCATCTGATTTAGCTTCGGCAGGATTATGATGTGTCTCCATGAATAAACCGTCGGCTCCTACTGCAATGGCGGCTTTTGAGATTAAGGAAATAAGTTCTGGCTTACCGCCTGTCACTCCCGATGTCTGATTAGGTTGCTGCAATGAATGTGTCACGTCCATGACGACAGGAACATCACATTGTTTCATGTCGTATATATTTCTGTAATCGACGACTAAATCCTGGTAGCCGAAGAAGTTACCGCGTTCAGTGAGCATCACCGCATTATTACCCGACTGCTGTACTTTATCGACGGCGAAACGCATAGAAGCGCCCGACAGAAACTGCCCCTTTTTGATATTCACGATTTTACCAGTCTTGGCAGCTGCTATCAACAAGTCGGTCTGCCTACATAAAAACGCTGGTATCTGAAGAATATCGACTTCATAATCTGCTGCCATCTGAGCTTCTTCAACAGCATGAATATCGGTGACGACAGGAATGTTAAATTCTTTCTTAATATTTCTTAACACATTAAGAGCTTTCTCATCGCCAATTCCCATAAACGAATCCAAACGCGAACGATTTGCCTTGCGATACGAGCCTTTGAAGGCGTAAGGAATATCGAACGATTTGCAAATATTATTTAACTTCTCAGCAATCTTAAATGGCGATTCCTCGTCTTCAATGACGCATGGACCCGCGAGCAAGAAGAACCTGTTTTCTTTTAATTCTTTAAGGAAAGGAAAATGAGATAGTTCCATAATTTCAGTTATTTATTGTTTGTTAAAATGTTTTAACACTTCTTCAAAAGCGATCTTAAACCATGCCGTGTAGTTCTGAGGATTCACAGCGATGTCGTGACGCACATTTTCCATCGTTTCATATTTCCATGAAGCTACCTCATCGGTATTAATTATAGGAGTGTCGTCGGTGATACCTATGAAGACATGGTCTATCTCGTGTTCGATGAGTCCCTGACTCACATCGGCTTTGTATGTGAAATGAAACGCCTCTTTTATCTCGCAGCTCATTCCCATCTCTTCTTTAAGACGACGTGCAGTCGCATCTTGAAGACTCTCTTCATGACGTGGATGCGAGCAGCAGGTGTTAGTCCATAAACCTGGAGTATGATATTTAGAGAAGGCTCTCTGCTGCAGCAACATCTCCCCTTTTGTGTTGAAGATAAATATAGAGAAAGCGCGATGCAGCTCTGCTTTGACATGAGCTTCCATCTTCTCCATCAAACCGATAGGATTATCGTTAGCATCAACTAAAACTACGTATTCTTGCATATTTTCTGGCTAAAGGCTAAAGGCTAAAGGCTAAAGGCTAAAGTTGTCGTTCAAACAACCTTAAGCTTTAAACCTTAAACCATATTAAACATTAAATCTGATATTCAAAATATCGCCGTCTTGGACGATATAATTCTTACCTTCGACGCGGAACTTGCCAGCTTCTTTGACAGCAGCTTCTGACTTATATTTCAGGAAGTCGTCGGTGCTCATCACTTCAGCGCGGATGAAGCCACGTTGCAGGTCGGAGTGTATCACGCCAGCAGCCATAGGAGCTGTGTCGCCGATATGTATTGTCCAAGCTCGAGTCTCGTCAGGACCTGTGGTGAAGAACGACTGTAACTTCAGAGTGCTGTATGCGTAACGGACGAGTTTATTAACGCCAGGTTCTGTAAGACCAGCGTCTTCCATAAACATAGCTTTGTCTTCGTCGTCGAGTTCTGCTATCTCCGACTCCAACTTACCAGCGATGATGAGCATCTCGTCGCCTTCTTTCAGCGAAGCCTTCACAGCCTCAGTATATTTGTTGCCTGTCAGAGCCGAAGCGTCGTCAACATTACAGACGTACATGATAGGTTTTGCAGTAAGAAGTTGAATATCTTGTATATATTTCTTGTCTTCGTCAGCCACTTGAGCATCACGGGCGTTCTGCATATTTTCAAGAGCTTCTTTATAAACGGTAAGAACTTCGTAAGCCTTCTTATTGTCTTTCTCGCCGTTTTTCATCAGTTTCTCAACACGTTGCAGCTTACGAGTCACGAGGTCGAGGTCACGCACTTGAAGTTCTAAGTCAACGAGTTCCATGTCACGAACAGGATCAACACTACCCTCACTATGGGGTATATTCTCATCATCAAAACAACGAAGAACATGAATCAAAGCGTCAACAGTCTGCACCTCAGCAAGAAGCTTATTACCAACACCTTCTCCTCCTTTACTCAATCCTGGTAAATCTACAATTTCTACAGTAGCAGGAACAATCCTCTTAGAATGAGAAATGTCGTCTATAAGTTTTAATCGCTCATCACGAACTTCACACATACCAATATTTGTCTTGGTAGCAAAACCTCCAATCTCTGCCTTAGTATTTGAAATACAATTAAATATAGTTGTTTTTCCTGTATTGGTTAAACCAATAATTCCACAATTCAATGCCATATTATTCTTATTTTTTGCAAAGATAATAAAAAAAGTCAAAGAGATTGTCCACGAATTATCACGAAATTTACACTGATGAAGGTTGTCCACGAAAGGGCGCGAATTTTACGAGAAAGTGTTTTATCCACGAATTAACACGAAATTTGCGCGAAATGATTTTGAAAGCTCCCCGTATCGCGAGAATCGACGCGGATATTATACCATCCGTTGTTAATTGTACATTGTTAATTGTA
>JAZOCI010000127.1:0-10052 GCA_045596465.1 Bacteroidales bacterium
TGCCAAAAGAAATTCTTCAATGTTATTTGGTGTAATGACATGAAATTCGGTATCAGGATATGCGTCAACAAACGATTTAGGAAATTTGACTTTTGCATTCTCACTCCATTTGAATTCATAAGCATGTAACAACCCATCATATTCTTCCACATAATCAATTTCTTGCTGAGATTTCGTCCGCCAGAAGTATTTGTTACACCATCTATTATTATATTCAGTGAATTTCATTCTTTCAGAAATCAAAAAGTTCTCCCACAAAGCCCCGACGTCGTTACGATTTTCAATCTGCATAAAATTGGAAATTATAGCATTACGAATACCGTTGTCATAGAAATAAATCTTACGTGAGCTTGTCAGTTCATTTCTCAGATTACGACTGAATGAGCCTAATCTAAAAATTATGTAACATTTTTCAAGTACCAGTATGTATTTCTCTATCGTTTTTGCATCAACACCTACGATTTGAGAAAGTTCATTATACGACACCTGCGATCCTACCTGATAAGCCAATGCTTGTAATAACTTCATCAGTTTATCAGATTTCTTAATATAATCCAAAGCCAAAACATCCTTATAAAGATAACTATCTGATAAAGATTTAAGTATCATCTTTTCATCTCCTGGATTAGTTACAACTTCTGGATAATATCCATATACCATACGGTGAGGAATCAATCTATTCTCCGTAATAAACCCATGATGATCCACCATTTCCTGAAATGACAAAGGAAACATCTGATATTCCCATTTCCGTCCGGTCAGAGGTTCTTTAGTTTTGTCAGCGAGTTCAAATGCTGAACTGCCAGTGACGACCAATTGCAAATCCTCCATATTGTCCGTGATAAGTTTCAACTTAAGTCCGATATTACTTATACGCTGAGCCTCATCTATTACGATAAGTTTTTTATTTCCGAAAAGAATCTTCAGACGGTCGGAGGTTATATCCTCAAAAAAAGATTGCGTGTCATTGTCATCACCGCTCAGCCACAGCACATTTTCATTTGATGAGAATATTTCCTTGAGAGAAGTGGTTTTCCCAATCTGACGACTACCCATAAGTATTATGGCTTTACCTTTAAATAATCGCTCTTTGATTTTTGTATTGATAATCCTTTTAATCATAAGAAATATTTTTTACAAAAATAAAACTTTTCGGGAATTAATTCCTGATTTTTTAAAACTTTTCGGGAATAAAATCCATAAAAGTTAAGGGAACACCTATAACTTTATACGGAACAGAAATGGAAGAGAAAAATTCAATAAGTGTTGGTTGGTTCAAAAAAAAAGCTGTCATGACTGACAGCGTTTTTTTATTTGTTAGCGTTTCTTGCTTCTTGGAATTTTTTGTACTTGCTGTTGAATTTATCAACACGACCTGCGGTGTCAACGAGTTTCATCTTACCTGTGTAGAATGGGTGTGATGTGTTAGAAATTTCTAATTTTACTAATGGATACTCGTTTCCGTCTTCCCAAACAATAGTTTCTTTTGTGTTGATTGTTGAACGTGACATGAAAGCGTGATCATTTGACATGTCTTTAAAAACAACGAGACGGTAATTTTTTGGATGAATGTCTTTTTTCATTGCTTATATCTTTTACTTATTCTTATTCAAATTGAGTGGCAAAGATACTAATTTTATTCAAACGAAAATAATTTTTAAAAAACTTTTTTTACATTTTCTTAGAATTATATAAATCAGCACATTACAAAAACGACATTATAATTTCACAAACAAATACGAGCAACAAATCGGCTTCATAACAGCTTAGACGACAGTTAAAATGCAACATATTATTTCAAAATGACAATTTCCCAAAAATCGATCAAGATGTTTTTTTATTTGCAGCAAAAAAAGAAGAAACATTTTTTAATATAATGTAGTGTTTGTTCGGTTTATTTATTATCTTTGCCACGAAGAAAACTTAAAAAAACATTCAATAAAATAATCATTAATAACTAATACAATAAGAGATGAAACACAATTTCAATGCAGGACCATGCGTCCTTCCAAGAGAAGCTGTTGAAGCAGCTATTGAAGCAATCCGTGATTTTGACAACACAGGTATCGGTATCCTCGAAATTTCACACCGTACACCAGGTTGGGAACGCGTTATGGCAGAGACACGTCAATTATGGCGCGAACTTTTGAACATTCCAGAAAACTACGAAGTATTGTTCCTCGGCGGTGGCGCATCAACACAATTCTTCCATGTTCCTGCTAACCTTTTGAAAAAGAAAGCAGCTTATCTTCAAACAGGTGTTTGGGCAAAGAAAGCAGCTAAAGAAGCTAAATTCTATGGCGACGTTGAAATCGTAGCTTCTTCAGAAGACAAGACATATTCTTACATTCCTAAAGATTATGTAATCCCAACAGACGCTGACTATTTCCACATCACAACAAACAACACAATCTACGGTACAGAAATCCGTTACGATATGGATTGCCCAGTTGACTTGGTAGCTGACATGTCATCAGACATCATGAGCCGTCCAGTTGACGTAAGCAAATACGCTTTGATTTATGGTGGTGCACAAAAGAACGTAGGTCCTGCTGGCGTAACATTCGTCATCATCCGTCGTGACCTCCTCGGCAAATTAGAAGGCGAACGCAAGCTCCAAACAATGGTTGACTACCGCACTCACGCTGCTGAAGAAGATCGTAACATCTCTATGTTCAACACTCCTCCGGTATTCCCTATCTACGTAATGTATCAAACATTAAAATGGGTTAAGAAACTCGGTGGTGTTGAAGCAATGAACAAGATCAATGTTGAAAAAGCAGAACTTCTTTACAACGAAATCGACCGTAACCCATTATTCGTAGGTACAGCAGCTAAGGAAGACCGTTCAATCATGAACGTATGCTTCGTAATGGCTCCAGGTCATGAAGACAAAGAAAAAGCATTCATGGAATTTGCTAAAGAACGCGGTATGGTTGGTATCAAAGGTCACCGTTCAGTTGGTGGTTTCCGCGCTTCTATCTACAACGCATGTCCAGTAGAGTCAGTTAAAGCTCTCGTACAATGCATGCAAGACTTTGAAGCTGCTAACAAATAATATTTCATAACATAAACATAAAAACAAAAAAATCAAGAAATGAAAGTATTAGTTGCAACAGAAAAACCTTTCTCAAAGGCAGCCGTTGACGGCATCAGAACAATCGTTGAAGAAGCTGGTTACGAATTAGCTCTCTTAGAAAAATACACCGACGTACAACAATTCTACGATGCAGTATCAGACGCTGACGCTCTCATCGTTCGTTCTGACAAAGTCACTAAAGAAGTCATCGACCACGCTAACAACCTTAAGATCGTTGTCCGCGCTGGCGCAGGTTTCGACAACTTAGACTTAGCAGCATGTACAGCAAAGAATATCGTAGCTATGAACACTCCAGGTCAAAACTCAAACGCTGTTGCTGAATTAGCAATCGGCATGATGATCTACATGGCACGTAACACTTTCAAACCTGGTACAGGTTGCGAATTAAGCGGCAAGAGAGTTGGTATCCACGCTTACGGTAACGTAGGTCGCTTGGTAGCTGCTAAAGCTAAGGCTCTCGGCATGGAAGTTTGGGCATTCGACCCATTCGTACCAACAGAGAAGATGGAAGCTGAAGGCGTTAAAGTTCCTGCAACATTGGAAGAACTCTACGCAAACTGCGATTACATTTCTTTACATATCCCAGCAAACGAAAAGACAAAAGGTTCTATCAACTACGAACTTCTTTCAAAAATGCCTAAGGGCGGTTGCTTAGTCAACACAGCTCGTAAGGAAGTCATCGACGAAGCTGGTATGGAAAAACTTCTCGCAGACCGCGCTGACCTTAAATATGTTACAGACATCGCTCCAGCAAACCAAGCAGCATTGGAACAATTCGCTCCTCGCTTCTTCGCTACACCTAAAAAACAAGGTGCTGAGACAGCAGAAGCTAACATGAACGCAGGTCTCGCAGCAGCACGCCAAATCGTCGGCTTCATCGAAAACGGCGACGTGAAATTCAAAGTTAACTAATTCTTAAAACTTAAGTTCATCTCGTAAAACTCGAGATGAACTTTTTTTATAAACAAACACCTAACTACTCTATGGTTCCAGAAGATAATAAACCTACTACCTTTTTCAGATTCGAAGACCTACGCGTCTATAGCAAAGCCATCGGCTTCGTGACATTATTAACAAAGGCGAGTGCTTTAGCAACTAACGAAATTGAAAATCATTACTACAAAAGATTTTTAGAAGAAGCCACATTATTGGCTTTCAACATAGCAGAAGGATCTTCTAAAAACAAACCATCTTTCATCGCTCAACTAAAGTCCGCTAAGACTAACATACGCAAATGCGTTGTCTTCTGCACGATAGGAAGAGAAAACGAATTCATCAACGAGGAACAGGAAGAAACAATCCGCACTCAACTGATGGAATTGACCAAGATGATAGGTGCACTTATCATTTCTTTACAAAAAAGCGTCAACAGCGGTTATCATCATGACCATGATATTCATGAATTTCATAATATCAGCGACTCCCATGACGTTCACCATGAAGACTTCGACGCCGAAATGATTTGGTAAAAACAAATAAAATATTAACACTAAAATCAAACAAAAATGTCAGTAATTAAACCATTCAAAGGTTACCGTCCTCCAGTAGACATCGTCGAGAAATTAGCTTCAAGACCTTACGACGTTTTAAATTCAGAGGAAGCACGCGTAGAATGCGAAGGTAATCCATATAGCCTCTTACACGTAACAAAAGCTGAAATCGACCTCGCTCCAGGAACAAAAGACAGCGACCTCACAACATACATCAAAGTTGTCGAGAACTTCAACGCTTTCAAAGACTATGGCTGGTTGGTTCAAGATAAAGAAGAAAAATTATACATCTACGCTCAGAGCATGAACCCAACAGATGCCGACGCTCACTGGCAATATGGTATCGTGGCTTGCGCATGGAGTGAAGACTACGTAAACCAAGTCATCAAGAAACACGAGCTCACTCGTAAAGATAAAGAAGAAGACCGCATGAAACACGTCCGCATCACCAATGCTAACGTCGAGCCTGTATTCTTCGCTTATCCAGCTGTCGCTGAAATCGACGCTATCGTAAGCAATATCACAAAAAAAGCTCCTATCTACGACTTCATCGCTAAGGAAGATAACTTCGGCCACCGTTTCTGGGTCATCGACGACAAAGCTACTATCGACAGATTAGTTGAACTCTTCGCTACAGAAGTGCCTTCAATGTACATCGCCGACGGTCACCACAGAAGCGCAGCGGCAGCTCTCGTAGGTCAAGAGAAGAAAGAAAATAACCCTAACCATAAAGGCACTGAAGAATACAACTTCTTCATGACAGTTATTTTCCCTGACAACCAACTTAAGATCATCGACTACAACCGCGTAGTTAAAGATTTGAACGGCTTGTCAAAAGAAGAATTCCTCAACGCTTTGACAGAATCATTCGATGTTGAAGATATGGGAACAGAGATCTACAAACCAGCTAAGTTACACGAATTCAGCACATATTTAGATGGTCACTGGTATAAGCTCAACGCTAAAGCCGGCACATTCAACGATGAAGACCCAATCGGTGTCCTCGATGTGACGATCTTATCGAACTTGGTTTTAGACAAGATTTTAGGCATTAAAGACTTACGTACCGACAAACGCATCGACTTCGTTGGTGGTATCCGTGGTCTCGGCGAATTGAAACGTCGCGTTGATAATGGCGAGATGAAAGTAGCTTTCGCTTTACATCCAGTAACAATGAAGCAAATCATCGACATCGCCGACAGTGGCAACATCATGCCTCCTAAGACAACATGGTTCGAACCTAAACTCCGTTCAGGTCTCGTAATTCATACATTAGAATAAGACTACAAGTCAACAAGACTACAAGTCAACAAGAAAAAAGCGAGTAGAAATGAATTCTGCTCGCTTTTCTTATTTATTTGTTTTATTGAGACGCATCAATCCTTCACCGGACGAATTGTCATACCATTACGACGTAATGACCAATCTGTCATATAACCACTTTTACTAAAATCCACATAACAAGCCTTAGTATTAGAATTGGCTCCGCCTTCAAGTTCTTCACTATATGGTGTTGAAGTCCAATAATATCCGAGAGTACCTTGATCATACACCTCAGTACCTTTCATAAATCCTGATGCTGGAAGGAAAATATGATTTCCGTTTTCTTTCGACACTACATTAAATCCACCTATACCATTAATCTCGTCCCAAATCCAGTCACATAGAGTTACCAATTCATAGAAATCTTCCAACTTAGGCATTCTCCAGCCTCCGCCCCACTGCGCTGCTACTGCATCATATTCTGGATTTCCTGAGATGTCACCTAAATCTTTATAATAAGAGGTGCAACTATCTGACTCATAACTTTCTTTAGTTTCAATTTCACCCCATGCAAAATAATCTCCCCATTCGTAAGATGCAGTAGCACCCACATTATATGATGCCCATTTCACTCCACTTGGAAGAGCTAAATCAACGAACTCATAAACTGTTTCTGGTTCTTCAGGAGTTGCTTTCTCTGTAACAAATTTGATATTTTCACCGTATGCTGTACCCACACTATTTGTAGCAAATGCTCTTACATAGTATTCTGTACTTTCTGTTAAACCATAAATATTAGAGGCAAAATAGTTAACAGCCGGTGATTTTCTTGTTATATCAGTTGTATAATTATCTTCTAATGTAGGATCCTGATTTGTGCTCCAGCAAAATCCCTTAGCAGTAATGTCAACATTACCATCGTCAATAATTTCGCCAGTACAAAAAGCACTTGTATCTGTAATCTGTTCAACTAAATTTGTTGTCACTGTTGGCAATGTTGGATCTGGGGTACATGATATTAACATACCGCAAACCATAGCAATTAAAACAAAATATTTCTTCATAATTTGATTAAATTTTTATTAATTATATGTGTTGCAAAAATAATATTTATTATCATGCAAAAAAACAAAAACGTCACAAAAAAAATCATGACGTTTTCATTTCGTAAAACAATAACAAATCAGAATATTGTTAATTATTTCTTTGATACAAATAACGTTTGATACTCTTCTTAGGCGTTCTTTCGAAGGCTTCCGACATCACCTCTATCTTCTTGAGTTTGGCATAGTTAGGAAGTTCTTTATTCACTTCAGGCAATGTATCTTCTATATATTTGATAAAGGCAGCCTGATTCATACCTTCTTTTGCTGCGAGGTCGAAGTCAGGATAGATGAGAGCTGTCAATCCGCCGTTGTCTTCAATAACCAAAGATTCGAGGACGTAAGGACGAGTGTCGAGCACTGCTTCCACCTCTTCTGGATATATATTCTGACCTGAAGGACCGAGTATCATACACTTAGAGCGGCCTCTGAGGAAGAGATAACCGTCGGCATCGATGACACCCATATCGCCGGTATGAAGCCAGCCGTCGGCGTCGAGGACTTCTTTCGTTGCTTCTTCGTTTTTAAAATATCCCAAGAAGACATTAGCGCCTCTGACAAGGAGCTCGCCCGGAACATTCTGAGGATCACGAGAATCTATCTTCATCTCCATATTAGGAACGATGCGTCCGCATGAATAAAGCTTAGCGGTTTTATAATCGTCGTAAGTGATGATAGGAGCACATTCTGTCATGCCATAACCGACTGTGAAAGGAAATTCCATTCTCTTGAAGAAAGCCTCGACTTCTTTGTTGAAAGCGGCGCCACCGATGATAACTTCATAAAACTCACCGCCAAAAGCGTTGACAAGCTCAGTCTTAATCTTATTCATGATAACTTGCTCGAGTATAGGTAATCTCATCGCGAAACGTATTCCGGCTTTCTCGAGCACCGGTTTTACCTTACTCTTATAAATCTTCTCTATGATGAGAGGCACCGCGACAACCAAAGTCGGCTTCACTTCGGAAAGAGCCTGCATGATGATTTTCGGACTTGGGAGTCGTGAAAGGAAAAAGACGTGACATCCTACAGTCAATTCATACAAGACTTCAAACATCAATCCGTACATATGAGCTGTCGGCAACATAGCGACGACGCGTGAAGTATTATTAAGCTGAGGCAATACAGTCTTAGCGAACTCTATGTTAGAACGTACTGCGCGATAAGGAATCATAACACCTTTTGAGAAGCCTGATGTACCAGAAGTGTAGTTGATGATAGCAAGCTCATCAGCGGTGTCTTCATAATAATTGATACAATCAGGAGTGAACTCAGAAGGATAATACTTGCCGAAAAGTTCGTTAAGACGTTCACGACTTTCTGTAATCTTATCGTTAGCAGAGTAAAGTAACTTAAACGTATTGACTTGAATGATAGCCTGTAAGTCACCCATTTCTAATTCTGACAATCCTTCCCAGATAACCTCATCGACGAATAAGATTTTAGATTCCGAATGATTGACAAGATGGTTGATGTTACTTGGTTTGAACTCGTGCATAAGAGGCACCGGAACTGCGCCATACGTCATTGCCGCTAAAAATGACACCACCCAGTTGGCTTGATTTCTTGAACATAATGCCACTTTATCACCTCTTTCGAGACCGCATTCTTCAAACATAATGTGGAGCTTAGCTATTCTTCTTGCCAAATCTCTGTAGTGCAATGTCACACCTTGATAATTAGAGATCGCGGGACGATCCCAATTTTCCTTAATCGATTTTTCGAAAATCTTATTTACTGATGTAAAATTCATTTTCAAAGTTATTAGGTTAGTAATAATATTAGTTCATCGCTACAAAGATACGAAAAAATGGCAAAAGTCTAATGTCTGATGTCTAAAGTTTTTCTATAATAATCCATCTTTTGTCTTTTGTCTTTTATCTTTTATCTTTTGTCTTTTATCTTTTGTCTTTTGTCTTTTGTCTTTTATCTTTTGTCTTTAGCCAAAAAAAAGTATCTTTGCAAAAAAGAAAAAATATGGAAGAAAAGATTTTTGATCCTAATGCAGCTGCTGCTCTTGGCTCTGGTATTTACGGTTTGCCATGCAGCGCCGATGAAGCTGAGATAATAATCATTCCTGTTGAATGGGAACTCACCACAAGTTATAACAGAGGCACTGTCGATGGTCCGCAGGCTGTCTTCGACGGCTCGATGCAAGTCGACCTTCATCATCACGATTATCCTGATGTTTGGAAACGTGGCATCTGGATGGACGAATTTCCTAAGGAGTTACGTGAGCTTCATGACGAATTGATACCGCTCAGCGAAGACATCATCGATGGCATTGAAAGCGGCGATGTCGACGAAAACCCTGAATCTTACGAAGATAAATATGTAGCCATAGAAAAAGGCTTCGACAAGATGTTCGCTTGGCTCAAAGACAGAATAGCTTATTGGAAGTCGCAAGGCAAGAAAGTGGGACTCCTCGGCGGCGACCACAGCACTCCTCTACCCTATCACACATATTTCAGTGAACAAGGCGAAGAATACGGCATCATTCATGTCGACGCTCATAGCGATTTAAGAATAGAGTTTGAAGGCTTTAAATATTCTCACGCTTCAATATTCTATAACACTATGAAATACGACAACATAGAGAAGTTGGTACAAGTAGCTATCCGCGATTATTGCGATCAAGAGAAAGAAATCATCAACAACTCTGAAGGACGAATGGTGGTGTTCTACGACCGCGACAACAGAAGGAAGATGTACGAAGGTGCCACATGGAAATCTATCTGCGACGACATCATCTCTCAACTTCCTGAGAAGGTTTATATCTCCATCGACATCGACGGTTTAGATCCTAAGTTATGTCCTAATACAGGCACTCCAGTTCCAGGCGGAATGGAATACGAAGAGCTGATGTACTTGTTGAACAGAGTAAAAGAAAGCGGCAAAGAAATCATCGGATTCGATTTATGCGAGGTGTCGCCTGGCGACGACGAATGGGACGGCAACGTAGGAGCCAGAGTGCTCTATCATCTCTGCGGTGTTATTTAAAACTATGTGTCAATGAGTAATTGAACTATTAACTATCAACTATTAACTATTAACTATTAACTATTAACTATTAACTATCAACTATTAACTATCAAC
>JAZOCI010000128.1:0-6058 GCA_045596465.1 Bacteroidales bacterium
AACTAATTTTAAATAGCTTAGCTCGCTCGCTGCTCATAGCTCATAACTCACTGCGAATAATGAAAAGAAATATAGTAATCACAGGCGGTGCAGGTTTCATAGGAAATCATGTCGTTCGTTTATTCGTAAATAAATATCCAGAATATAATATAATTAACATAGACAAACTCACTTACGCTGGTAATTTAGCTAACCTTAAAGACATAGAGGACAAGCCAAATTACAAGTTCGTGAAAATGGACATCTGCGACTTCGAGAATTTCTATCAGCTTATGCAAGATGAAAAGGTTGATGGCATCATTCACCTTGCAGCAGAGTCACATGTAGATAGAAGCATCAAAGACCCATTCACTTTTGCTAAGACAAACGTAATGGGAACTTTAAGTTTGCTTCAAGCAGCGAAACTTTACTGGGAGAGCCAACCTGAACCATATAAAATTGCATACCCAAGGTCTGTTGACTGTTGTCCGTTGTCTGTTGACTGTAGATTCTATCACATCTCTACCGACGAAGTCTATGGCGCTCTCGCAATGAATCACCCAGAAGGAATACCAGCTCCACATCAGACCATAGCAAGTGCTCACAGCTCACAGCTCACAGCTCACAACTCACTCGCATACGGTGACGAGTTTTTCTATGAGACAACAAAATACAATCCTCACTCACCATATTCGGCGTCTAAAGCAAGTTCCGACCATTTCGTGAGAGCTTATCATGATACTTACGGAATGCCAACTATCGTGACGAACTGTTCCAACAACTATGGACCTTATCAGTTCCCAGAATAGTTGATACCTTTATTTATTAATAATATACGTCATCGTAAGCCATTGCCAGTTTATGGTAAAGGTGAAAACGTCCGCGACTGGTTATATGTTGAAGACCATGCTCGTGCTATAGATTTGATTTTCCATGAAGGAAAGATAGCAGAGACTTATAACATCGGCGGTTTCAACGAATGGAAAAACATCGACTTGATAAAGGTTATGATTAAGACCGTTGATAGAATACTCGGCAATCCAGAAGGACATTCATTAGATTTGATAACATACGTCACCGACAGATTAGGCCACGACGCACGTTACGCCATCGACTCAACAAAACTCCAAAAAGAACTCGGATGGGAGCCGTCGCTTCAATTTGAAGAAGGCATTGAGAAGACAGTTCGCTGGTATCTCGACCACCAAGAATGGATGGATAACATCACAAGTGGCGAGTATGAGAAGTATTATGAGGAGATGTATAAAGGAAGATGAAAAAATCAATAATTCATGTCATATAAGCATTTACAATTTCCTAAAGATTCATTGTTCTTAGTAACAGGAGGAGCTGGATTTATCGGTTCCAACTTGTGTGAGGCTATTCTGAATCTTGGTTATAAAGTACGTTGCCTTGATGATTTATCAACTGGTAAGCAGGCTAATGTCGATATGTTTCTCGGCAATCCAAATTATGAGTTTATCAAAGGCGATATTAAAGATCTTGAGACATGTATGTCTGCTTGCAAAGACGTCGATTACGTTCTTAACCAGGCTGCATGGGGAAGCGTACCTCGTAGTATCGAGATGCCTTTGTTCTACTGTGCTAACAACATCCAAGGAACATTGAATATGATGGAAGCTGCAAGACAATGCGGAGTGAAGAAGTTTGTTTATGCATCAAGCTCTTCTGTTTATGGCGATGAGCCTAATCTTCCTAAAAAAGAAGGGCGAGAAGGAAATCTTCTTTCTCCATACGCTCTGACAAAACGCTGCGATGAAGAGTGGGCTAAACAATATACAAAACACTACGGACTCGACACTTACGGAATGCGTTACTTTAACGTCTTCGGTCGCCGTCAGGATCCTCATGGTGCATACGCCGCTGTCATTCCTAAATTTATAAAACAGTTGTTGGATAATGAACGTCCAACGATAAACGGCGATGGCAAACAAAGCCGCGACTTCACTTATATCGAAAACGTGATAGAAGCTAACCTCAAAGCTTGTCTCGCACCTTCAGAATATGCTGGCGAAGCTTTTAATATAGCCTACGGCGGAAGAGAATATCTCATTGACATTTATTATTCTCTAACAAAAGCCCTCGGTAAAGATATTGAACCTATATTCGGCCCCGACCGCAAAGGCGATATCAAACACTCAAATGCAGATATTAGCAAAGCTCGCAAAATGCTCGGCTATGAGCCAGAATACGACTTCGCTCGTGGCTTGAATGAAGCTATAGAATGGTATAAAAATAATTTATAAAAAAATACAATGAACGAAATAAAGATTTGTGTTATAGGACTCGGCTATGTAGGACTTCCTTTAGCACGTTTATTCTCAACAAAATATAAGACTGTCGGCTTCGACATGAATGCAAAACGCTGCGAAGCCCTCATGGCAGGTCATGATGCTACATTGGAAGTATCTGACGAATTATTACAAGACGCTATCAACAATCACGGATTTAAGTGCACTTCTGACATTGAAGAAATCCGTGATTGCAATTTCTATGTCGTAGCTGTTCCAACGCCTGTCGACCAACATAACAATCCAGATTTGACTCCATTATACGGAGCTTCGACAATAGTAGGTAAAGTTATCAACAAAGGCGACATCGTAGTTTATGAATCAACAGTTTATCCTGGTGTCACTGAAGACGAATGTATCCCTGTAGTGGAAAAAGTCTCGGGCTTGAAATTCAATGTAGATTTCTTCGCAGGCTATTCTCCTGAACGTATCAATCCGGGCGACAAGCTTCATACTGTAGAAAAAATCAAAAAAGTAACCTCAGGTTCTACACCAGAAATAGGTAAGATTGTGAACGACGTCTATGCATCCGTCATTACAGCAGGGACACATCTCGCCCCAACGATGAAAGTAGCTGAAGCAGCAAAGGTTATCGAAAACTCACAACGCGACATCAACATCGCTTTCGTAAACGAGCTTTCAAAGATATTTACAAGAATGGGCATTGACACCAACGATGTTTTGGAAGCTGCTTCAACAAAATGGAACTTCTTGCCATTTAAGCCAGGTCTCGTCGGAGGACACTGCATCGGCGTCGACCCATATTATTTAGCACAATGCGCGATGACATACGGATATAATCCTGAGATTATCCTCGCTGGCAGAAGAATGAACGACAGTATGGGAGAATATGTCGCAGACCAGACTATAAAGCTGATGCTCAAAAAAGGAATTCAGGTTTTAGACTCAAATATCTTAATCTTAGGATTCACATTCAAAGAAAACTGCCCCGACTGCCGTAACACAAAAGTTGTGGATATTGTAAAAACATTGAAGGAATATAATTTGAATATCGACATCTACGACCCATGGGCAAGTCCTGCAATAGCAAAACACGAATATAACATTGACATCACAAACGAAATTCCTACGGACAAATACGACGCTGTGATTCTCGCTGTTTCACACAAAGAATTTGCAGAATTAGATGTCATGAACTTCTGCAAAGAAAAACACGTCATCTTCGACGTGAAAGGATTTTTGGATAAAGAAATAATTGACGGAAGATTATAAGAAAAAAACACATGAAAGCATGTTTTATGGGATTGGGCTACATAGGCCTTCCAACAGCAATAATAGCAGCTAAACACGGCATACAAGTAACGGGCGTTGACATAAACCCTAAAGTCGTTGAACTTACAAATCAAGGAAAACTTCATATCATTGAACCTGGTATGGAGGAGTATCTTCAAGAGGTTGTGAAATCAGGTGCTTTGAAAGCATCTACAACTCCAGAAATGAGCGAAGCTTATTTCATGGTCGTGCCTACTCCTTTCAAAGGTAATCACGAACCTGATATCTCTTACGTCGAGGCAGCTACCAGAGCTGTCCTTCCTCTTCTCAAAGAAGGAGACCTCTACGTTATTGAATCTACTTCTCCTGTCGGTACTACAGAAAAGATGAGAGACCTTATCTTCGCAAAAAGACCAGAACTCGAAGGTAAAATATATATCGCTTATTGTCCAGAACGTGTTCTCCCTGGAAATGTCATTTACGAACTCGTTCATAACGACAGAGTAATTGGCGGTATTGACGAGGCTTCAACAGATAAAGCTATCGAATTCTACAGCCAATTCGTAAAAGGCACTTTGCACCGCACTAACTGTAAAACAGCTGAGATGTGTAAACTTACCGAGAACTCATCACGTGACGTTCAGATTGCCTTCGCAAATGAATTGTCCTTAATCTGTGACAAGGCTGGTATCAACGTTTGGGAACTTATCAATTTAGCAAACAAACATCCAAGAGTCAATATACTTCAGCCAGGTTGTGGTGTAGGCGGTCACTGCATCGCTGTTGACCCTTATTTCATCACTGCAGCTTTCCCTATGGAATCAAAAATAATTGCTGCAGCTCGTGAGATAAATAATTATAAATCTTTCTGGTGCGCAGAGAAAATTCAAAACGAAATGCTTAGATTTGAACTCGAAAACCATCGTAAGCCTTGGGTTGCCTTGATGGGTCTCGCTTTCAAACCTAACATTGATGACCTCAGAGAATCTCCTGCTAAGAGCATTACTTCAAAGGTCTTACAAAGCGGAAATAATTCTCAGATTATGATTGTAGAACCTAACGTCCCTGAACATAATCTCTTCAAACTTACTAATTATAAAGAAGCATACGAGAAAGCTGATATAGTTGTATTCTTGGTAAATCATAAAGAATTTGCAGAACTTGACTATCGTAACGACGTGAAGGTCCTCGATTTCTGCGGAACATTCAAAAAATAATTTTATGAAGAAAGTAATGCTCGTCTTCGGAACTCGTCCCGAGGCTATCAAGATGGCTCCTTTGGTAAAAGAGTTTGAGAAATATCCTAACGATTTTCAAACATTGGTGTGTGTAACAGGCCAGCATCGTGAAATGCTTGATCAGGTTTTAAATCTTTTTGAAATAAAACCTCACTATGACCTTAACATCATGAAACAAGGTCAGGATTTGTATGATGTCACAGCACGTGTTTTAGTAGGCATGCGTGATGTCCTCAAAGAAGCTCAACCTGATGTCGTTTTGGTACATGGGGATACTACAACCAGCATGGCGGCAGCGCTTGCAGCTTTCTATCAACAAATTCCCGTTGGTCATGTCGAAGCTGGATTACGTACGCACAACATATATAGTCCATGGCCAGAGGAGATGAATCGTCAGATAACGGGTCGCATAGCTGAATATAATTTCGCTCCTACACAACTAAGCCGTCAGAATTTATTGAAAGAGAATGTGTCTGATGATTCTATAATTGTCACAGGTAATTCTGTTATTGATGCTTTGTATTGGGTCGTTGATAAAATAAAGAATGACGAAGCATTAAATAATGAATTAAAAGAGATATTAAGCAAAGCAGGTTATGATGTCAATCGTTTAGATAATGGCAGAAAACTCGTTCTGATTACAGGTCACAGACGCGAGAACTTCGGAGACGGTTTCATCAATATGTGCACTGCCATTAAGGACTTGACAAAAAAATATCCTGAAGTTGACTTCGTATATCCTATGCACCTAAATCCGAATGTTCGCAAGCCGATACATGAAGTATTTGGAGAAGATTTAAGTAATTTAGGCAATATGTTCTTCATCGAGCCATTAGAATATTTATCGTTCGTTTATCTAATGGAAAAATCAACTATTGTATTGACCGACAGCGGTGGGATCCAGGAAGAAGCTCCAGGTTTAGGCAAGCCGGTTCTCGTTATGCGAGACACGACAGAACGACCAGAAGCATTAGAGGCTGGAACAGTAAAACTTGTAGGAACGAATTATGACATGATTGTTTCTGAAGTATCTGCCTTGCTTGAAGACGAAAGCTATTATGAAAGAATGAGTAAAGCCGTCAATCCTTACGGCGACGGTTTGGCATGTGGAAGAATTGTAGAAAGATTGAGGTAAAACAAACAATTATCAATAAGAAACGAAATTTTGTGTTGCATTTTTTGATAATATTTTAATAAATTTGTAGACTGAAGTTTATAGTATTAATGTCTTTTCACTTACATTCTAACGATTTGATAATCGTTAAGTTAGAGAATCACCCTGTAAGTGAAGAGGCG
>JAZOCI010000129.1:0-21986 GCA_045596465.1 Bacteroidales bacterium
TAAACATTATAGCTTGTGGCTCTGTTCGCAGGATCCCACGACAATTCTATTGTGGATTCTCCTGTTGCTGTAGCTGTAAAGTCATAAGGTGTTATAGGTTTAGCGTTAAGTGTCGTAGCACAAACTATTGTTTTTGCAGATTCGCCTGCTTCATTTGCAGCCGAGACATCGAAACAATGGTAAGTGTTTACCTCTAAATATTCTATAATGATACTCGTTTCGATAGTAGGTCCAAAATTATGACCAGCGCTATAAACATTATACCATGTTGCGCCAGCTACTGTTTCCCAAGACAACTGAATTTGAGTAGAGCTTATTGCTGTTGCTGTCACTACAGGAGCTGCTGGAATATCTTTCAATGTCGTAGCACATGCTTCTTCCGACTTTTCAGATTCTCCCACTTCATTTACTGCTATAACAGTGAAGCAATATTCTGTTTCTGCCGTTAATACATCAACAGTATATGTTGTTCCTGTAATATTTGTTGCTACTGTTTCCTCGCCTTCATAAATATTATAACTCGTTGCCTTCTTAACAGAGTTCCATGACAATGAGATTGCAGAACTACTTATTGCATTGGCAACTAAATTTTGTGGAGCATCAGGAGCGGTGGTTTCATTGGAACCTATGCATGCTATGCCAAGTTTGATATTATTCAGATAATAAACATTCTGAGGTGTTTCATAGTTACTTGTCTTCATCATATTTCCATACGAAGATGATAATGATGATAAATTCATCTCCGCTAATGAGGTTGTGTACATACCTCTCCATTCATCAATTTGAGAATAGTAGAATTTATCACATTTCTCATAGTCATAACCACAACCTGTTCCTGTTCTATCGTATACTGTAATAACCAAATTATTTCCTGTATATGCAAATGCGTTTTGAAGTTCTATTGTAACCCATTCACCAACTTTCCCGAAATCAAATGTGCCTTGATATACGATGTCAGCATCTGAGAATGTAATCCAGTCATAATTACCATTATATGAAGCTTTATCAACATTCTGTAAATACACAACGATATCACGCATATTATTATTACCTGCGGCTTGATGGAATGCGACACTCTTTATAGTACCGCCATCACATCCAATTTCTTCATTAGTGTATATCTGTTGCGACAACGAATATATAGGCGTTTCACCTGCATTATATATAGGAGCTGCTATTTTGGAAATTGTTCCATCACCGATAGTCACTGTATCAATTATTACTGGTGTTTCCGGCTCATCGTCATCGCCATAATCATTTTCATCTTTATGGTTAATCCATTCTAAGTTCTTCGTTCCGTCGTATCTGTATAAGTCGTAGTCTGACGACTCTGGAATGAAGTCGTTGATCTTGGCATTTTTTATAGGCGATGCTATAAACTGCCAGCCTGTTTTGTTATCGCTGCTCCATTCGGTCGGACTGACGATATTCATGTTGAAGGTAGCAGGAAGATTTTCGCTGTTATGAACCACCTGAGCGCCATCGTTGATGATAAGCGCGGTAGGATCGCTGTTGTTGAACTCGTTATTCACTATCAACTTCGCGCCTCTGTTGAGAATCAACGATTTACCTTCGTTGATGGTTAATGAGTTTACTGTTACCTCACCGTTGATAACGACATTAGCATCTATAGTGATATGATTGTCGTTTTCTGTAGGAAGATTATTCGTAGCCCAATTGTCAGTATCGTTCCAGTCTCCGTCTTTGTTGATGACATTGACGTTTTTATGGATAGCATCTGACCATTCAATTCTTGATTCTTTGCTACCTTCAACATTAATGCTTACTTCATCAAGACCGGTGCAGTAACCTGATCCTATGACATTTTCAAAAGCGATATAGAAAGTGCTGCCTGCATATTCACTTAAATCTAACTCAACCTTAGTCCATCCTGTGACATCAGTCTTGTTGCTCGACCACAATGGTGTTGGTGTCCATTCACCTTTGTTGCTTGTTGTGCTTATCTTAACATTTAAAGTGTTGATGTCATTCGGATAGCCTGTCCAAACAGGTGTGACATAATAGAAAGAAAATATTATTTTGCTTCCGTTATGTTCAGTAAAATCAAATTGAGGTGTAACCAAATAACTTAGATAACTATTGTTATTTGCAGTGCTACTGATAAAAGCAGCTTTTTCTCCCATATAAGGATCGATATTTCCATGTTGTGACTTATCTGAGACACTCCAATCTATAATCCAATTGGTTCCACTGGTATAAATAAACCATCCGTTTGTAGATTCATCTTCACTTAATGTACTGCTTTCAAATCCTTCGTTATAAACCTCTTCTTCACTTGCATGGTTGTTTGAAACGCCATATTGATAGATGCCGTTTGGCAAAGTATTCCAAGTGTTATCTGTATATGAGTTGCCGTTTACTTTGGAAGCAAGTTGTACTTCTTCTGATGAAGATTCTTTTCTATATACATTTGACGACTTGCTGCCTGTGGAGTTTGTCCATGAAACTGTATTGTTGTTAGCGACAGTTACATTTGTCGGTGAAGGTGCCTCCGGATTGTCACCCGTCTGAACGCGAATCTCTCTTGAAGATTCAGACTCCAACTCATTGCGTTTTGTTGTTATGGTATATGTGTATAATGTTCCATAATCAAGGTTTTCATCTGTATAAGATGTCGTTGATGTCTCGCCGACATACGCTCCGTCTCTGTAGATTTTATAGCCAGTAGCGTTGTTGGTGGAGTTCCATGATAGGTAAATATTTCTTAGGTTTTGTACTTCTGTCGTGAAGTTTGAAGGCGCAACGAATTCGTTGGAGATATTAATTTCAATATTGAAGTTGTTGGTACCTGCATTTACTGTCAACTCAGCTATATGATTGTCTGGTGATAATGTGTTGATCTTAATTGTGAAGTTACATGTTGCGGTACCACCTACAGCGATGCTGTTATTTATGCTTGCATTGCCGTTTACAACGGTGACGTATTCGTCGTTTGATGTAAGAGTTACATTTGTTGTACTTGCAGTTGCTTGTGTACCATTATTAATTAATGTAAGCTCTAAATTCTGATTTGCATTTGAAGTTAAAGCTTCGAAGTTTTTAGTAAATGAATATTGGTTGAGATATGCGCCTGCTACATCAAAGTTGACAGCTTGTACAGCTGCGAGAGCGTTGATACAACCGGAACCGTAGTCGTTGCTTTTTGTTGGAGTGAGTTTTGTTGCTGTTGTCTCTATGATTCTACATAAGTCGGCTGGTGTGAGCCCTGGATTTTTCTCGAGCATAAGAGCCATGACGCCCGCCACGCAAGGAGCTGCCATAGATGTTCCAGCTTTGATGGCATAGCCGTCGTTAGTTTCATAATCTAAAGATTTTATTCCATCACCAGGAGCTACGATGTCGGGACGTATCAAACCTATTCCCGGATTATGAGGATAATCGGCGTATGATGTTTCTTGCCATGTAGTTGGTCCTTGTGAAGAGATGCTTATTACTTGGTTTTCATAGTTGACACCACCTACGCTTACCACGCCGGATACGTTTGTGCCGTTACCTTGTTGATCAGGATGAATCCATGGTGGAGGACAGTCGGAAGGAGAGTTGATGTTTCTCGGAGCAGGAAGTGTTGTTGTGAGATATTGTCTGTTGTTACCTGCTGCTGCCGAGGTGATGACACCTAAGCTTAGAGCGTTGTCGAATATTTGGCGGAAGCTTGCTCTCGCGACGTTGTCATTTATCCATCCACCAACAGAGAGGCTGATGATGTCGGCTCCATGTTCTACAGCAAATTCGATGGCGGAAGACAATCTGTCGAATGTAGTGTTGGGGTATGTTTTGGAGCTTGTTTTCAGACACATCAAAGTTGCATCTGGAGCCATACCTGTTGCCAAACCTGATGTTCCGTCGCCACATATAGTGCCGGCACAGTGTGTACCATGACCTTTGTCGTCGTATGGTGCTTGTCCTGGATTGACGAAGTTGTATCCGTGATATGGATATTCTTGTCCTCCGTCCCAAAGGTGGTCTTTGAGGTCGACGTGATCTAAGTTCACGCCAGAGTCGATGACAGCGACAATAACGCCTTTTCCAGTATAACCTAAATCCCAGACTTTCTCGGCTTGAACATGAGTGATGTTATCTGTCACCGAACTCACAGAACCTCTGCTCCCAGTTCCCTGCTCCCTGAGATCCTGATCTTCACCTTCGAACATCTTCTCTTCTTTGTTATAATCGATGTGTTTGATGTCGGGATGTGATGCTAATGTATAAATAACATCACGTGAAGCCTTACAGTTGATACTGTTGACAAGCCAGTGTGATTTGACATCTGTCACATTATTGCTTCTTGTCTCAGCATTGATGACAGACATCACGCTTTCTTGCTGCTGTTGTGAGAATTTTTTAAGTTCGTTGATGACTATCTCGCGACGAACTTCCTTGCTGTCACTCTTGACATTTAACGATTGTAAATGTTCTGTCGGCATTTGCGACTTGAAATAAATGTTGATGTCAATTAATTCATTGCTTCTCTGATTTAAAATCTTCTGAAGCTCTTCTGTTAAGACGTCTTCATTCTGAGCGAAACATAAGCTCATGAACAAACACGACAATAATGATAGGATAATTTTTTTCATAGTAGTAGGTTTGTTTTATTAATTGCAATTATTATATGTCTACAGTCTATAGACTTTGGGTTATTTTCAGATTTTCAATTTTTAATAAATCTCTTAACGATATTTCCATTATCAGTTTTTATTTTGATGAAATAAACGCCATCTTTTAAATTACATATATGTACGGACACATTGAATGTGTCCATTGTCGATGTGGACGCATTCGATGCGTCCGTACAGAGTCTTCCGTAGATGTCGTAAATCGCTATTTCTTCAACAGGAAATTCTGTTGCGATAAAGAGTTCATTTTCAACTGGATTAGGATAAAGTGTGACATTATTTTCGTATTCTTTATCTTCTATTCCTGTCACATCTTGATAATCTTCTATCTTTTGCATCGCGAGCCAAGCATCGACGCAGCCTGAGCCGAAGTCGTTATTCTTTATGGTGTCGAGTTTCTTCGCCGTTGTCTCTAAAGCTTCGCAAATCTGAGCTGGTGTGAGGTAAGGTTTTTTCTGTAACATAAGACATACCACGCCTGTCACACATGGAGCAGCCTGCGAGGTGCCGTCCATTTTCTTATATTTGGTGCTGTTACTGTTGTCGCACGACATTATGCCCACGCCTGGAGCACATACGTCGGGACGAATGAGACCTATTTCTCTATTAGGCAGATAATTATAATCTCCGTATGATGTTGTCTTCCATGTAACAGGACCTTTAGAAGAGAAGTCGGCTATCTTGTTAGAATAATCGATGGCGCCCACTGCTATGACGGCTGAGAGTCCGCCAGCATTGACTTGTTGGTCTGGGTGCAGCCATGGCGGAGGGCAGTTAGCAGGAGTTCTGACGTTGTTAGGTACAGGCATGCTGATGGTGAGCATTCTGTCGTTACCTACTGCTGCTATGATAGCGACATTAGCTTCGAGAGCGTTGACGCAGGTCTGGCGTAAGGCTTCTTTAGTGGTAGCAGATGCATTAGGGAATCCCAACGACATATTCAAGACATCGGCGCCGTGTTCTATGGCGAACTCTATACCTGAACATACAGTGTTGGCATCGCCTGAGCCTCCGTCGTTCATGACTTTGATACACATGATTTTTGCATCGGGAGCAATGCCAGTCTGTGTGCCTGAAGTGCCATCGCCGCAGATAATGCCAGCGCAGTGTGTGCCGTGGTCGAAGCCATCAGAAACATCATGACTATTATCGAAGGTGTTATATCCGTGATTAGGATATTCTTCGCCTCCGTCCCATAAGTTCTTCTCTATGTCTTTATGAAAATTAACGCCAGTATCTATAACAGCAACAAGGACGCCTTTGCCAGTATATCCCGACTCCCATACTTTGTCGGCTTTCACATGCGAGATGATAGGCGACTTGGCACGTTGGGCTTCCATGGTCTCGCCTTTCTCGTCCCATAACAGATATTGCAATTTATTGTAACCCAAAATCTTCACATCAGGATGCGACGACAAGAGATAGATGTAATTCTTACTTGCGGTGCATGTTATCATATTGGAAAGCCAATGAGCTTTGACGTCTTTAATATCGCCTGATGATTCTCCAGCTTCCAAAATCGCCATGAGGTCTCTCTGCGATTGCTCCGTAAAATATTTGAACTCACCGACGACAGCCTGACGATAAGCTTTCATATCAGTGATATTTTTGACGTTATTTCTTAAATTATTAGTATTTATCTCCGATTTAAGTATGATATTCACGCTGATCATGTCATCGTTTTTTCCATTGAGGACCTCTTGAAGTTCATCCTCGATGACATTATAGCTTTGAGCGTTCGCCGATAATACAGCAAATAATGAGATAGTTAGTAATAGGAAGTATCTTTTCATATTTTTTTATTCTTTTAGATTCTCAGTTTTTCAGATTTTTAGATTCTCAGATTTTAATTTTTATTTTTTAACAAATCGTTTGACAATGTTACCGTTGTCAGTCTTCATATTAACGAAGTAGATGCCAGCTTTCAAATCATGTACATCTATATTATGAACGATGTCTGTAGACTGTAGACCGTAGACCGTAGCCTGACAACGACCATAAATGTCGTAAATGGCGATTTCTTCTACCTGAACTTCTGTTGCGAGGAACAGCTCATTTCCAACAGGATTCGGATATAATATCACGTTGTCGTATCTGTTTTCCTTGATACCTGTTGTATCTTGAGGTGTTTCGACTTTTTGTATTGCTGCCAAGGCATCTACTCTTCCGGAGCCTGTTGTGTTGTTTTTCTTTGGTGACAATTTAACGGCTGTTGTTTCGAGTATCTCGCAGATCTCGGCTGGCGTGATGTTCGGATTTTTCTCTTTCATGAGAGCTACTATTCCTGTGACGCACGGAGTTGCCATCGATGTTCCGCTTTGAGCTGTATATCCGTTGTTGCTTTGGTTGTCGGTAGAGGTGATGTTAAATCCTGGAGCTACTACATCTGGGCGGATGAGTCCGGTGAGAAGGTTTTCTTCATTACTGCTTTTAGCGATGACATCTGTGTCGTTTTCTATTAAGGCGCGTATCAGCCATGTGAGGTTTTGGTTATAGTCGGAGGTGTAGCCCCATTTTCCGTTGTATTTGAACCAGCGCCCGTTAGGGTCGTCGGTCATAGGACATGCTGTAGCCGGATAAGCGACGCCTTCTTCTGTCCCTAATATTATCCAGAGGTTTTGGCTTTCGTCTATAGGCAATGCCGAGTCGAATTCGATGTCGACGAACGATTTGCTTTCGTTGCCTACATACTGTTGAGTGTGTAAGAGTGTGCCTTCTTCAGGAAGCTCGCCTCCTTGGTATATGTTGACAACGCCGTTGTAGTAATGATAGTTGAATACCGATATTTTCGTCAGTTTTCCTCCTGCGTATTGCTGTAGTTTTGATGGAGGGAACATGATGCCCCAGCTCATGCTGCCGTTTATGCCGACATTGTCGGTAAAATAGTTTCTGTCGTAACAGAGCCACTCATCACCTATGCCGTCAGACTTGTCGTATGCGTAGTCGTTCCATTCGCTTCCTAACCATGTCACCGGTCCTTCTGATGAGAAATATGTGGTTTTGTCTTTGTTGTCGACGGCTCCCACGCTTATGATGCTTGATGTTCCACCAGCCACCGATTGTTGGTCGGGATGTATCCATGCCGGAGGGCAGTTTGCCGGAGTGTTGATGTTTTTAGGAACAGGATAATCACCGATAAAATGTTTGTCGTTGCCTGCTGCTGCTACGCCAAGTACGTTGAGCTTTAATAAGTTGGTGAAAATGGTTCTATATGTGGAGCTCACTTGCATACTTGGGAACCTCGATCCGAGAGAGAGGTTTAAGATGTCGGCTCCGTTTTCTACAGAGAATTCTATTCCGCTGATGATAGCGTCGAGGCTGCCTTCACCGTTGTCGCCGAGCACTTTGATGCACATCAATGTGGCGTCGGGTGCTACGCCCGTCTGTGTGCCTGAGCTGCCGTCGCCGCAGATGATGCCGGCTACGTGCGTGCCGTGACCGTCTTTGTCGCCTACGTTATGGTTGTTGTCCATAGTGTTGAATCCGTGGTTGGGATATTCCTCACCGCCGTCCCATAAATGGTCTTTTAAATCTTCATGCTCAATGTTGACACCGGTGTCTAAAACCGCAACTATGACGCCTTTACCCGTAAAACCTAAGTCCCAGACTTCGTTGGCTTTGACCTTGCTGATGTTTTCTGTCAAGCCTCGCGTTGGCTTCGCCTCCTGTTTCTCCTCGTCAAAAAGCATATATTCTATCTTGTTGTAAATGACAGTTTTGACGTCTGGATGCTCGGAAAGCTGGTATATCACATCGGCCGTAGCTTCGCAGTTGATAACATTGGTAATCCAGTGAGATTTTATGTTGCGAACTCTATTGCTTCTCGTCTCTGCGTTCAAAATCGACATCACATCTGACTGATTTACTTCAGAGAATTTCTTAAATTCTCTTAACATAGCATCTTTTTGAGCTTTTTTGCTACGATAAATCTGCTCGTTAGAATCGAGTTTTTTAACGTCTATCTGCGATTTTAAAATGATGTTGATATTGATGAAATTATCGTTTCTTTGTTTTATAAGTTGCTGTAGCTCAGGGTCTATTGAATTATTGTTTTGCGCAAAATTAAATCCTGTAAGACAAAAAGACAACAGTAAAAGTACAATTATTTTTCTCATTTTCTCTAAGCTTGTAAATTATGGCGTAAAGATACAAAAATTAATATATTTTAAGATTTAAAATGTGATATTATTTTTATCTTTGTAAAAATGTAATTTATCGTCATAAATTGAAATAAATTTTGATGTCGGTGCGTTTAAGATTTATAGTTTTTTTAGCATGAAAAAGTACAACGAATTATACGTAAGGAAAAAGAGGTGGAAGATTGCATTGTCGGTGATTGCATTGTTGATAGTCAGCCTTTCGATGTATTATACTAACAGCTTGGTCAAGAAGTTCGCTTCGCAGGAGCAGCGTCAGATGGCGATGTGGGCGGAGGCGGTTCAGTCGCACGTTGAACTGATGAATTATGCGGAGGTGTTTTTCAATGAGGTCAGCAATCAGGAGAGCAAGAGAGTCGAGCTTCTCTCGATGGCTTACCGACGTTTTCTCGCCGCCGACGACAATGAAAATATCGCCATTTATTTAGATATTATCCAGAGTAACATAAGCATTCCGGTCGTCATCACCGACAGCGAAAATAATATTACGCTTTCTATCAATATGCCGAAGAAACTTCAGAATAAGGAGATTTTTGATGAGGAAATGCAAAATGAGTTTGACATCTATCCTCCGATAAAAATCGATATTTACGGTAAAGAGACGTTTTTGTTTTATAATGAGTCATTGATTTACACTGAGTTACGTGCTGTTCTTGATGATATGTTCGCTCTTTTCATCAACGACGTCTCTGATAACGCCGCCGGCGTCCCCGTCATAATCCTCGATTACTCACAAAGAAAAATCCTCAGTTACGGCAATCTCGATTCTTCACAAATGAACAACAGCGATTATGTCAAAAAACAGCTGAGTATCATGAGCTCGGAAAATATGCCTATAGAAGTGAATTACCTCGATGGCGAGAAAGCCTACATCTATTACAGAAGCTCCGATTTGCTTCGTGCTGTTCGTTATTTTCCTGTAGTACAAATACTTGTCTTCGTCTTCTTTATCATTGTGGCTTATCTGCTGTTCAGTTATGCGCGACGCTCCGAACAGAATCAGGTGTGGGCTGGCATGGCGAAAGAGACAGCGCATCAGATTGGAACACCGCTGACTTCCTTGGTGGGCTGGATTGAACTGCTGAAACTGCAAGAGACGCCTTTCATTGGAACGTCGGAGATGGAAAAAGATATTGATAGAATGAAAGTCATAACAGAACGTTTCTCTAAGATAGGCTCTATACCAACACTCGAAAATCGCGATATAGTGACATCTGTGAACGAAACGATGTTGTACCTGAAACGACGTTTCTCTAACAATAAATTCGAGTTCGAACTTAATATCCCCGACAGGGAAATATTCGTCCCTCTCGACGCGGCTCTGTTTAGCTGGGTGCTCGAAAATCTTACAAAAAACGCCCTCGACGCTATGGAAGATCATGGCAAACTGACTGTGGAAATGACGGAAGATATTGAAAATGTTTATATTGACATCAACGACACTGGAAAAGGTATGCAACGCACAATGTTCAAACAGATCTTCCAACCGGGCTTCACAAGCAAGAAAAGAGGCTGGGGACTCGGACTTTCCTTGGCACGACGTATCATAGAAGATTATCATAAAGGAAAAATCTTCGTCAAATCTTCGACAATAGGACAAGGAACGACATTCCGCGTGGTATTAAGAAAGTCATTGGGTCAATAAGCCCTGTAAGGGCGTGAGATAAATAAGCAGGTGTGGAGTGAAACGAAACGCCTGTAATTAAACAAGACGTAATTGGTGCGTCTCATTGCTATAACAATAAAACAAATGATCATGAAAGCAGAAGTGTTTAAGAATGAAAAGATTGAGATGTTGAATAGGTTTGTGCAAAACACTGATGTTCATATCTTTTTGACAGGAAAAGCTGGTACGGGAAAAACAACTTTCCTTAGGAATTTGGCAAAAAATACGTATAAAAGAATGGTGATAGTGGCGCCTACGGGTGTGGCTGCCATCAACGCTGGTGGCGTGACGATACATTCTTTCTTTCAGTTGCCGTTCGGACCGATAGTGCCGGAAAGTCAACAAGTAGAGACGTACCAATTACACAATATAAATAAACAAGATGTAATTGATGCGTCTGATAAAAACCGTCAAAGTCATAAGCCGACGTTTAAGCTCAACAAGACGAAGCTGAAGATTATGCGTAGCTTAGATCTTTTGGTCATCGACGAAATCAGTATGGTTCGCGCGGATCTCCTCGATGCCGTCGACGCCGTATTACGTAAGGCTCGTCGTAGCAACCTTGCTTTCGGCGGAGTGCAGCTGCTCATGATTGGCGACATACAACAGCTGGCTCCGGTGGCGCGTCAAAATGAGTGGGAACTACTGCAACCTTACTATAAATCAGTCTATTTCTTCGATAGCCACGTGCTGCAAAATAATCCTTATATCTGCGTTGAACTCGACCATATTTATCGTCAAAATGATAAGGAATTTATAAATATCCTTAATCAGGTGAGAAATAATCGCCTCGATAAAGTCAGTATGGAATTGCTAAACAAACGTTATCTCCCTGATTTTAATCCTAAAGACGAAGAAGGTTATATCACACTCACGACTCACAACTCGCAGGCAGATGAGATTAACGAGCATAAACTCAATTCGATAAAGTCGAAAACTCTGACTTTTGAGGCTAAAATCGAAGGCATATTCCCTGAAAATGCTTATCCTACAAAAGAAATCCTCGAGCTGAAAGTCGGGGCGCAGGTGATGTTCGTGAAAAACGATCCTTCTCCAGAAAAACAATATTATAATGGTAAGATTGGAAAAATTGTCTCTTATGACAAGAAAGAAGGTCTTGTAGTTCAATGCGATGACGATGTCATCAACGTAACGCCTGTGCAATGGCAGAATTTCGAATATACACTCAACGAGGATACTAACGAGATAGAGGAGAAGGAGATTGGCAGTTTCACTCAGATTCCGCTGAAGACGGCTTGGGCTATCACGATACATAAAAGTCAGGGTCTTACGTTTAACAAGGTGATTCTCAATGCCGAAATGGCTTTCACCCACGGTCAGGTCTATGTGGCTCTTAGTCGCTGCACTTCCCTCGATGGCCTCGTGTTGAAATCGAAGATACAGAATAATGTATTGTTCAACGATAATACGATAAATTCTTTTGTCGATAAAATTCCTTCTCTTGAACCTGATAATGAACGACTTATAAAAGAAGAACGTAATTTCTTCTATCAGACGATATTTGAGCTGTTTTCTTTTGAAGAGCTTGAAATTCATATAAATAGGCTTGCTAAGGTCGTTAGGGAAAACGACAATATCTTCGAAAAGGAAACCGTAGATGCCGTCGCTGAAAAACGTAAGCTCTTTAGAGAGGAAATCATTGATGTGGCGATGCGTTTCTTCCGTCAACTCGATGCTATCTTGTTGAATCCAAATGCTGATTTGAATTTCCTTCAGGAAAGGATAAAAAAGGCTTCGTCTTATTTCTTTGAGAAACTCAACGACTTGGAAAATATCGGTGACTTGATAAATGAGACTGATAATAAAGCAGTTAACACTTCTGTTAAAACTGTTTTGAATATGATAAGGGAATTTCTTTATGTCAAGACGGCTTGCCTGAACTTGTCGGAAAATGGTTTCGATGTCGAGAAATATCTCGAGATTAAGAATAAGAAAACTGTTGAAGCTGAGAGTCTTACGTCTTCTAAGTTGAAGAAGAAATCGGCGGACAAGAGAGATAAGCCTTTATTTGATGCTTTGATGAAATGGCGTAAGGAAAAGTCATCGGAGTTGGATAAGCCTGAGTCTCAGATAATTCCGAATACGGTCTTACTTAAAATTGCGGAGCTGAAGCCTGTTTCCATAAAGGAATTGAAAGATATTTCAAAACTCGGCATTAGTCGTATTAAAAATTTCGGAGCTGATATTATCAATATTGTTCTTGATTTTAAAGGTTTTAAACCTAAGGATTTTGACGATGATGAGTCGAGGAAGGAGATGAATCTCTCGAGAAGCGTGACCGAGACTTTAGAACTTCTTGATGAAGGAATGACGATTGATGAGATTGCGGAAGAAAGAGGTCTGTCGCGTAATACTATTGAAAATCACGTCGTTGAGATTGTGAAAAACGATTTGTATGATGCGAGCGATTTCGTTGAAAAGGAACGTGTGGAGATAATAACGGAATATTTTGAAGAAACCAAAGACAGCTCTCTTTCGGTTGCGAGAGATGTCCTTGGTGATGATTTTTCTTACTTCGAACTGAAGATAGTGTTATGTAAGTTGCAGATTATGAACTCTTAATCGACAATGATTTTACTGCTCGTTGTCTCTGATTCTGTCGTGATTTGCATGATATAAACGCCATTGCCGTATTTTTTCATGTCGATTTTCAGCTCGTCGCTGTCGACGTATTCTTCAAAAATGAGACTTCCTAACACAGAAAATATTTTAACATTTTTGATTTTGTCGGCTTTGATATGAACGAAATCTTGTGTAGGATTCGGGAATATTTTTGCCGATAAATCCTCGTCTTCGTCAGATTTGAAAGAGAAACGTTTTCTGTTGGAATAAGAAATGGCTTGACCGTTATAAACAGCCTTGACATAATAACAAACATTAGCGTTAGCATCAAAGTCGGTATCAGTGTAACTTGTTGATTTTAAATCAGAAGCTATCACTTTATCTTGTCGATATAAGTCGTAGGAAATGTTGTTCGCTGCATTTTCATCTAAACTGACAATGAGTCGGAGAAGCCAAGAATAATCCATATCATAGTTTGACGCACTTCTCCATGACGTGCCGACTCTTATCAAGTTGCTGTTTGGATCTCCGATGAATTTTCCACAAGGAATAGGTTCGTCAGTCGGTGCTTTTGCTGTAAGCCATAAGTTTTTGTTGCAGTCGAAATTGACTTCTTCCGAAAGTTGGTATGTCTTGAATTCTTTTGTATTTTCTGTCGTAAACGACTCTTTATGAATGAGATTGTCTGAAACAGGGGTGTCGCCGTTGTATATTTCAAAGTTGTAGGTCGCTGCGCAAGCGTCGAAGATTTCTATTGCGGTGATTTTTGTGTCCTCATACATTTTAAGTTTTTCTGAAGGAATTTGTATCGCCCAAGTATTGCTTCCGGAACCTGCATTTGTTATGTAATTGCCGTCATCGTAATTTATTGAATTATTGATGTTTATGTCGAGATTCCAATTTAATTCCACAGCATTGTCGTCGTTGATCGTGGCGTCTAATGTTACGAGGTTTTTGTTGTATTTTAGAAGTGTTGCAGAAACAGCATTTGAAGGCTTTGAACTACAATCCCCTTTTTTGCTTATCACTGTGTAAGTGTATGTTCCTGAGTTATTTATTTCTATATCGTTGAAAGATGTAGTTGTGATGTCGTCGGCGATGATTTCGTCATTACGTAAGATTGTGTAATATTCGTTTTCCACCATTGAATTCCAATTTAATTTTACGTAACGTTCTGATACTTCTGCTGTTAAGTCTTTCGGTTGAACGCATGTTCTCTCTCCTTCGGTATTGATTGTTGTCAAGAGACCTTCTTTCAAACTCTCTGATTTATAGACTTCTTTTCCGTCGTTTGTTATTGTGAAAGAGCACTCGGAGTCGTTCCAGCCGGCAGTCCAATTGACAGACATTTTTATGCCTGTTGGGACGATAATATTTTGAGTCTTGTGTTTTTCTGAATACATAGTTAAGTAAATGTCTTTCATGTCGTTATCGAATGATAATGTAATTTCGCCGCCATGCCAGCCATTTTCGCCACTACAATTCATATCGAAAACATATTCGCAATAGTCACCGACTATTACATTTTTTTCGTCAGAATGAAACGACTCTTCACCATTATGATTAGAAGTTACGAAATAGCTGTGATAACCTTTGTTAACATTTTGATAATCATCTTTGTAATAATTTTCTGTTGTGTTATTAGCTATCTTTATTCCATCGCGATAGATGTTATAGGAATCTGCGTTTTCCACAGTTTCCCATTTAAGTTCTATGTAATTGTCTTTTATGACGTTAGCTGTCAGATTAGTAGGAATGATGTCGCTGTTCGGCGGATAATAGGAGAACGTCATTTGTTCGCCAATCTCGGATATGTTGCAGATATTGATGTCGTTATCTTCCACATTCAAGTTGAGGAAAGGTTTAGGGTTACTGTTGCTGTTGAATTCTGTCCTGTTTAAGTCTTTGCAGAAAGTGGCGTTGTTGATGGTTCCGTTGTTGTTGTAAGAGCCGCCCGGGCGGAAGATATAGAGTTCGTCTAAGGTGTCGTTACCGTTATATTCCACGCAGCCGTTGAAGCGAGTGTCTAAGCGATATATCAGCAAACCTCCGTTTGGCAAGCCTTTCTCGAAAATGTTATCCCTGTTTCTGAATTCCACGAGATAGAACTGGTTAGTGTCGGCGGTAGCTATCTTATAACAGTTTCTGCGTCCGCCTTCCCATGAGTTAGCCTCGATGGTATAGGTCCCATAAGCTATCTCCGGTATGTCGTCAATCCATGTGCCGTATTTGTGTTTCATGTAAATGCCATGATGTTGAGGCGGTTCTGCATTGTTACACATCAAGTCCCAAGGACCTGTCGGCGACAAATGCTTTAAATTCTCATCATAATGATATAAATCCGGGAAGCCTAAAGAATGCGACATCTCATGACATAATGCCGACACTGTGAAATATTGGGAAGTCTCAAGTTGGAAGTTGAAGTTCATGACTCTTTTGCCGTTAATATAAGCCTCATCGTCTTTCATTTCCCACATGTGAGGCCAAAGCATGCCGTTCCAATCGCTGACATCGCCTTTTACGACGAATATTATATTGTCGATATTACCGTCGTCGTTACGGTCGATATTCAAAGTGTCGGGCACCTCGTCGGCAATATATTCCACAGCTCTTTTCAGAAGTGCGAACTCACGAGGTCCGCGCTCCTCAGCTTTATATCCCTCAGGATTGGTGGTCGCATTATATGGAAGATAATAATTCCTCGGATATATATCTTCGTAGGAAAGCAGCTTGTCGTTATCAGTCTTAGGATAACAATAAGATTTCATAGATAGTTGGTTATAAGTGTTTTTCTGGAAGTAATTGTTCATGGATATGTCGTAATATCCGTTGCCGTTAAACATGGAATCTATCTCAGTCTGAGTAGTTTTAAAATCATCGTCACCTTTGAATTTGATGAAGATGACGAGGTTGTTGAAAGTACCATGATTAAGTCCTATAAGATCTCTTCTTTTCGACAGCTTCATCTTCGCTCTTTCCCTCATATATTCTTTTTTAGAAATCATGATATTAGGTTTCAACCCCAAGACTTCAGGATCCGATTTTCCTGCAACGTATTGAGTAGCAATAATTTTACCATCATTATCTGAGCTTGCATAAACGAAATATCCATTCTCAGCCTGAACTATGGTGTAGCCGTTTTTGTCGTGAAGCCGACTGTAAAACTCATCACCCGATGCAAAACAATACAGCTTTGTTCCATCAGGCTGCGTTAATATCTTCTCCACATTATAGAAAGGAGCCGCAAACACAAATGTCGCATTTAATAGCAATGTTATAATCAGTAGTATTCTCTTTATCATAGTCGTTTGATTTTTAAAGTCTAAAGTCAGTGTCAGTGTTAGTAGTTCAATATATCCTCACATTATTCTATGTTCTATGTTCTATGTTCTTCGTTCTTCGTTCTACGTTCTATGTTCTATGTTCTTCGTCCTATGTTCTATGTTCTATGTTCTTCGTTCTACGTTCTATGTTCAATGTTCTATGTCCATTGTTCAAGCACGATAACGATTTCGCCTTTCACTTCTTTCTGGCTGAAGTAATTGATGACTTCTTCAAGAGTTCCTCTCACGTTTTCCTCATAAATCTTAGTCAGTTCTCTTGCGACGGAGACTCGTCTTTCGCTACCGCATACTTCCGCAAGTTGTTGTAAAGTCTTTACGAGACGGAACGGCGATTCGTATAATATCGTAGTATATTGGTTTTTAGCTATTTCATTAATTTTAGTCTGACGACCTTTTTTATGAGGCAGGAAACCTTCGAAGATGAAATGGTCGGCTGACAATCCTGAGTTGACGAGAGCAGGCACGAAGGCAGTAGCTCCCGGGAGACATTCCACTTCCACGCCGAGACGCAGGCATTCCCTCACCAAAAGAAATCCCGGGTCTGAAATGCCTGGCGTACCAGCATCGGTGACAAGAGCCATTCTCTCACCGGCGACAATACGTTCGGCAAGATTTGTAACGACTTTATGCTCGTTGTTGATGTGAAAAGCCATCATCGGCTTGCTGATGCTGTAATGTCTCAGCAAATTACCGCTTGTGCGAGTGTCTTCTGCAAGAATAATATCAACTTCCTCACGTAATATACGCAAAGCACGCAAAGTGATGTCTTCTAAATTACCTATTGGCGTCGGAACTAAGTATAATTTCATAATTCACAATTCATAATTTGCAACTCATAATTCGATTATACATTATGCATTAAGAATTATGAATTGATATAAACCTTCTTTCAATTAAATCGTTTAATTTTTTGTAAGCTTCCGACTCACAATCCCATTGAAATTCAATCTGAAGCTCGCTCATATAAGTCCTTGCTCCTAACAATGTCGAGAAACTGTTCAAGGCTCGTATTGACTTATTATATTTCTCCATGCTACCATTAAACAATTCGTTGAGCAACAAAAACTTATCGTTAATACCTATCGCAGTCATCAAATCTGACACGGGTTTTCTTTGCAGGCGAGCCGCGAGGCTATGATCTTCAGTATGTTCCAATTTGTCACCCAAAGTATAATACTCGTTATTAACAATTTTATATGCTCTTATACCCGAATCCTCTTCATTTGCAGATTCTGTGTCTTCAATATTCTCTTCTTCCTCCTCAACAATTTCATCGGTTTTAACCTCGATCTCCTCGTCTATATTGTCGGAACTATCATTATCTTCTTCAATTGGATTTACATCATTCGCCTCCAAATCATTATCTTGATTATCTACAACATCATAAGGCTCGCTATTATTTTCATCAACATCATCAACATCATCAACATTGTCATTATCATTTGTAACTTCGGCAAAATCCCAAATCATATCCACGTGATCGTCGTCTTCAGTCTCCGACTCAATAAGTCTCTGATTCTCTAAGTCAGCATCAGTGTCAGCATCAATTCCCAACTCATCATTCCTAATTCCTAATTCTTCTTCAATTTCAATAGAACAAAGTTTGTCATATAATTTCCTTGTGTTCTTCATCATCAAGTCGAGGTCGAGTTGAGTCATCGTTTCTTCATTTCTAATCAAGAAATTAACCTGATTAGACATCTTCTTTAATAAATCTTCTATTTGAAAAATCACACTATTTTGCTTATTATTTCTTTGTTCCATATCAAATATTTTTTACTTTTGCTTTTCAGACAAAAATACATTTTTTTTCGATAACTTTTATTGAGTAACGAACTAAAATTGAAATTAATTATATGATTATGAAAAAGAATAGAAAATTATTTACATTGATGTCTATATTATTGATGACATTTGCTGTAAACGGACAACAGACATCTGACGATGTTCAAGAATCTAAAGCTAAGAAAGAAAAAGTTTATAACGAGAAAGGTGAATTGATTAAGAAAGGCTGGAACATCGGGCCTCTTCCTGTCGTGGGTTATAACTCCGATCTCGGCTTTCAATATGGTGCTTGCGTCGATATTTTCAATTATGGCGACGGCTCACGTTATCCTAAGTTCGATTATAAGATGAATATGGAAGTCTCGGCTTATACCAAAGGCTCGCTCAACCTTCGTTTCTACGGAGACTTCTACAGCCTAATTCCTAAGTCGCGACTCTTCATCGACGCTGGATATTTCACCGACAAACGCTTCGAGTTCTATGGATTCAACGGTTACGCTTCACCTTATTATAAAGACATCAATGTGCTAAGCCAACAGTCGACGGTCAACAATCAGCAGTCATTGGTTGAGAACTTCGATCCGGAATTCAAGAGCATTTTCTATATGATGGATCGTAAGCAATTCCGATTCAACTCGAGCTTACGTCGTGAGTTCGGCTTCAGCGACAAGCTCTTCTATGGTGTAGGTCTCAGCTATTTCAACTATAATATGGGACGTATCGGCATTCATAACGAAGAATATCGTTATGATGAGCAAGTCACTTTGTATGAGTTATATCGTCAGAGCAACCTCATCAGAGAAAACGAAGCCGACGGCGGTAACGTCACTCAACTCAAACTCGCTTTCATCTATGACTCCAAGAACCACGACAGCGACCCGACAAAAGGAATGTATTTCGAAGCTACTTTCACTGGAGCTCCTGACTTCATCGATGGCGACGGCTATAGTCATCTCACTTTCAACGCCGTATGGCAGCATTACGTTCCTATCGTAAAAGAAAACCTCACCTTCGCCTATCGTCTTGTGACACAGAATGTCGTCGCTGGTGAGATTCCATATTACGCGATGTTCAACTCCAATATGCTGTTCTATAAGAAGATGTCGACAGATGCAGTCGGAGGTAGCAACTCGGTTCGTGGCATCAACAGAAACGGCGTCATCGGTGCAGGCTACGCATGGCTCAACGCTGAACTTCGCTGGAAGATATTGGGCTTCCAATTCATAAATCAAAACTGGAACATCGCACTTAATCCGTTCTTCGACGCCGGTATGGTAACACAATCTTATCGTCTCGCCGAACAAGAAAACGCATGGAATATGATCCAAGAGAATTATGAATTATCGCAAGATGCCAAGAATTTGATTTACAGCGGAGAGAAAGATGGAATACATACTTCGGCAGGCTGCGGACTTAAAATCATCATGAATAAAAACTTCATCATCTCGGCAGAAGCCGCTAAAGCCTTAGACAAAAGAGACGGCGAAAAGCTGAAAGTTTATATCGGGTTTAATTACCTGTTTTAATGGCTAAAGACAAAAGGCTAAAGGCTAAAGAAATATGGACGAAGACCGTTGACTGTTGTCATTTTTTAACAAAATATAAATACTGAATAAAACAATTTTAACGTTTGAAACATTAATCACTAAAAATAGATCTTATGAAAACATTGAGAAGATTAACTCTTATGATGGTTGCTTTGATGATGACTGCGACCATCGCTTTAGCACAACAAAAACCTAACATCCGCATTTTAGCAACAGGCGGAACTATCGCAGGCACAGGCGGTTCATCGACAGCGACAAACTACACCGCCGGTCAGATGGCTATCGCTACTTTGTTGGAAGCCGTTCCAGAATTACAAAATATCGCCAACTGCGAAGGCGAACAGGTGGTACGTATCGGCTCACAAGATATGAGCGACGAAGTATGGCTCATCTTAGCAAAGAGAATCAATGAATTGTTGAAAGACCCTCAAGTCGATGGCATCGTCATCACTCACGGCACCGACACTATGGAAGAGACAGCTTACTTCCTGAACCTCACAGTTCACAGCGACAAACCTGTAGTCTTGGTTGGAGCTATGCGTCCTTCAACAGCTATCAGTGCCGACGGACCTCGTAACCTCTACAACGCTGTCGTGACAGCAGCAGCTCCTGAGTCGAGAGATAAAGGCGTCCTCGTCGTGATGAACGATAAGATTCTCGGTGCAGAAAGCGTGACAAAGATGCACACCACAGGCGTCGATACTTTCCAGGCTCCTAACGCCGGCGCACTCGGATACGTCTTCAACAGCAAGGTGTTCTACAACCAAGAGCCTCTTAAGAAACATACTACAGCTTCGGTTTTCGACGTAACAAACTTAGATAAACTTCCGAAAGTCGGTATCGTTTACAGCCACGCTGGTGTCAATGGCGACATGGTTGAACCAATGTTGAAGAACGACTATCAAGGCATCGTCCACGCTGGTGTCGGTAACGGCAATATCCACAAAGACGTATTCCCAGTTTTGGAAAAAGCTCGTAAGAAAGGCATTCAAGTCGTCCGTTCATCACGCGTCCCGACAGGACCAAGCACATTGGATAACGAAGTAGATGACGCCGCATATCAATTCGTGGCATCACAACAACTTAACCCACAGAAAGCCCGTATTTTATTGATGCTCGCCTTGACAAAGACATACGACTGGCAAGAAATACAGGAATACATTAATCAATATTAATTCATAATTCACAATTCACAATGCATAATCAGGAGTTTCAGACAATTATGAATTATGCATTATGAATTATGAATTCAAATAAATCTCTATTATGAAGAAACTATTTACTTTAATAATTGTCGCTTTTTGCGCAATGGGCTTGAATGCTCAGGAGAAATCTTTATATGAAGAGCTTTCGGGCGTGAAGAAAAAGACTGACAAATTCAATCTTTACATGAACATGAACGGCAGCTTCGACGCTATGTTCAACGACAACGGCTTCGACAACGGCAAGTTCAATATGCGTCAGCTTCGTATCGAGGCTAAAGGTAATGTCAACGAATGGCTTTCATATCGCTGGCGTCAACGTCTCAACCGTCCTAACAATGGCGGCGACAATATCGACAACCTTCCTACTTCCATCGACATCGCTGGCATCGGAGTTAAATTGGGTGACAAGTTCTCAATCTTCGCTGGTAAACAATGTGCAGCTTACGGCGGTTTCGAGTTCGATGCTAACCCAATCGAAATCTACGAATACAGCGACATGATCGAATATATGAGCAACTTCATGACAGGTATCAATATAGGTTACGATTTTATGGAAGGACAACAACTTAACTTCCAAGTCTTGAATAGCTTGAATGGCGATTTTTATAGCATGTATGGCGAGTTCAATCCAGTGATGGGTTGCTTCGGTGAATATATAGATGCTATTCCTTCAAAACTTCCTTTGGTTTATACCTTAAATTGGAACGGTAACTTCGCTAATATTTACAAGACACGTTGGTCGGCATCTATCATGAGTCAGGCTGAAGGCAAGAACTTATATTACTTCGCTCTCGGTAATGAATTGACACTCGGTAAGTTCAATATGTACTTAGACTTCATGTATTCTAACGATGCCATCGACAGAGGCGGAATTGTAACAAGTATTGTGGGACAATATAATGGTCATAATGTTATGGATGCTGCATATTTTTCTGTAGTTACAAAATTGAATTATCGTTTTGCAGACAAATGGAATGTTTTCGTAAAAGGCATGTACGAAACAGCTTCAACGACACATGGTTATCCTTTGCATTATCCAGCAATTGAAGAAGGTAAATATCGCAC
>JAZOCI010000130.1:0-4970 GCA_045596465.1 Bacteroidales bacterium
GTAAGATACAGCGTTTTCAACTGCGCTCCATGTCAACTTGATTGACGATGTGCTCAATGCTTCAGCGAACAATGTGTCTGGAGCAGCGATTGTTGCAGGTCCCGGAACGATAGTGTCTGTTGGATTGTCGTTGCCGTCATCTTCAGCTTCAGGTGTTGTAACCGTGACTGATGTATGTTCTGATTCACCTGTTTCGTTTACAACTGTAACGCTGAATGTGTAAGTTGAATCTGCAACTAAGCCTTTGACTGTAAATGTTGTATCTGAAATGCTGTCTGCTAATAATGTGTAAGTTGTTTCTATTACAGAATATACATTATAACCTAAAACGCTATCAACTGCATTCCATGTAAGAACGACTGTCGAGTCATTTAATGCTTCAGCGAATAATGTATCCAATGCTGCAGGAACTGAAGGTGTTGGAACGGTTGTTTCTATAGATTCTTCAACTTCAACGTCATCTTCACCTGCTGTAGCACAGACTTTATCAGAACGTAATGATTCTCTGATGCTGTCGGAAGCTATAGCGGCAACTTGATAACAAACTGTTTGACCAGTGTATAAACCCTCGTGTAAATAACTTGTAGTTAGACATTTGCCACTATATTGTGAAGTGCCGCCGAAGTCGAAATAGATTTTGTATCCTGTAGCGCCATCAACTGCATCCCATGTCAAGAGGATAGATGTTTCGCCTGCAGATTCAGCCACTACGTTTTGAGGTGTTGCTATAGCCGGAGCATCTGTTGTAACGCAAACTTGTTCTGACTGTTCAGATTCTTTGCCATTGGCTTCTGCTGTAACACTGAAGCAATAATTTGTACCTGGGGTAAGAGCATTTTGTGTATAAGTTGTTGCTCCGCTTGTGTTAGCCCATAATTGACCATCAAGATACACATAGTAATCTTCTGCACCGTCAACTGCGTCCCAGATGAGGGTGACAGAAGTTCCTGTTACTTCGGTAGTATCTACGTTTTGAGGTTTTTCTAAAGTTTGGACGATGGTGTCTGTAGGATTTTCGTCATCGTCTTCGTTGTCTACATTGATGGTTACCTCAACTTCTGTGCGGTCTGATTCACCGATTTCGTTTTCAGCTGAGACTTCATACTTGTATGTACCTGCTTTCGAGACTGTGAAAGAGAATGTTGTTTCTGTCAAGTTTTCGGCGAGGGTCGTAGTGCCTTGATATACATTATATGATGTTGCATTTTCGACAGCTTCCCATGTCAAGACGACTACGGTGTCGTTTACTACTTGTGCTGCTACTACTGGAGCTTCTGGAGCTGTTGTTGGATCTGGATCTGGAGTTGGTTCTGGATCTGGTGTTGGTTCTGGAGTTTCGCCGCCTTCGCCAGATTCACTTGTAAGTTTGATGTTGTCAATAACGAGTACATCACCGTTCCATCCATAATGATAAAATCCTATATATAAAGCTTTTCCTACATATTCAGAAGGGAAAGTCACTTCTTTGTTATAATCTCCCATTGTTGCGGTTCCAGAATAAATTTCCACAAAGCTGTCGGTAGCACCTGTTTCAGAGACAACAACTTTGTATGGATCATATGATGCATAGTCCATTATCATTGTATGTGTAACATACCACGATAATTTTGAAGACTCTGTTATCTGGTACGCATTTTTTGTTACAATATAGTTAGAACAATAAACACCTCCTGAAGGGAATGAATTTGAGCCAATAGCAACCGTATTATCTCCATCTTCAGGTGCTCCTACACTAGATTCTATTCCCCAATTAGTTCCTTTATCTTGTGATGTTGGTGTTCCAGCAAAATCATCACCATAGAACACATTCCAATCTTCTAATGAACCGTCGTTGAAATCATAGAAGAACGATGTCTCCTGTGCATTCAGGCTACCGAACAGCCCAAACAAGCACATTGTTGTAAAAAGTAAAAATTTTTTCATAATATTAATTAAGTTAGTAATAAATTGATAATTATAATTTTAATTCAAATTTTATTCTCCTTTTTCTCCAACTCTTTATCTAATTCTAACAGAAACTTTTTGGTTTTTTCCAATGTCATCAGCACTGTCGTTTTTCTTTCAAGTTGGTCGAAGTCTTTTTTTAGAGCGTCTTTGGCTCCTTGTAAGGTGTAGCCCTGTACTTTTACGAGTTGGTAAATCATACGAAGATAGCGGAGGTCGCGTTGGGTGAACATACGGTTGCCTTTGGTGCTTTTGCGTGGTCTCAACACAGAGAACTCGCTTTCCCAATAGCGTATCAGTGAGGTGTTCACGTTAAACATCTCTGCTACTTCTCCGATGCGATAATATAATTTCTCGTATTTCTCTTCGCTCATAATCAATCCATTGTTTGTGATGGAAGCTGCGACAATTCAAGTATCTTGTCGTATTCTTCAGGCGTTATGTCGTTGTAAAAGAAATTGATAGGATTTACGGTCTTGTTATTTTTTATAACTTCATAATGAAGATGAGGAGCTGTCGACTTGCCGGTGTTACCCATCTTTCCAACTTCTTGACCGCGTTTTACCTTATCGCCTTTTTTTACAGAGAAAGAATCTAAGTGAGCGTAGCGTGTCTTATATCCGTAGCCATGATCGACGATGATGTTGTTGCCGTAGCCGCTTTTGTTGCTTTCCACTCTCGTCACCACGCCGTCGCCTGTGGCATAGATGCCCGTACCTAAAGGACCGCTGAAGTCGATGCCACCATGGAATTTCGTTACCTTATAAAATGGGTCGGTACGTTGTCCGTAATGTGATGATATTCTGTAGATGTCTGTATCTTTTACCGGCATAATGGCAGGAATGCAACTTAGCATTTCCGACTTGTTTTTCGCCATTTCATAAATATTGTCGAAAGATTTTGACTGGACGTAAAGCTGACTTGAAAGTACGTCGATACGTTTTGCAATGTTGACGACCATATCGGAATTGACGTAGCCATCTAATGCCATATAACGGTTTGAGCCTCCGTAGCCTGCTTTTCTCACTGATGATGGGATTGGTTCTGCTTCAAAAATAACTCTGTAAATGTTATCGTCTCGGTCCTCTAACTCACCTAACAACAAATCGAGATTGTCGATCTTGTCGTTCATGATGTCGTATTGCAACTTAAGATATTCTATCTCACGAGCCTGCATTCTCTCGGTTGGTGAACCGAAGAAGTTTTGAATCAAAATAACTATGAGAAATGCAGTCACACTCGTCGATAAAAGATATAAGACAACATTCCAGAATTTCTTCTTGCGTGATGTCTTATATTCTTCGTATTCAAGCGTCTGTGGATTGAATATATATTTCTTTTTTGCCATTATTCAATATTTGAAATTAAATGAAAAATATTCTATCAATTCTGCAAAAATAATATTTTTTTGAACTAAATTTGCAAAAATTTTTTTTGATTTAATATTTAACACATTATTATATATGAAAGCAAGTGAAATTCGTAACAGCTTCTTGAAATTTTTTGAATCGAAACAACATCTCGTAGTGGCTTCGGCTCCTATCGTCGTGAAAAACGACCCTACTTTGATGTTCACTAACGCAGGTATGAATCAGTTTAAAGATGTCTTCCTCGGCAACGCTCAATATAAGTCGAACAGAGTCGCCGACATACAGAAATGTCTTCGCGTGTCAGGAAAACATAACGACCTCGAAGAAGTAGGTCGCGACACTTATCATCACACTATGTTCGAGATGATGGGCAACTGGTCGTTCGGCGATTATTTCAAGAAAGAAGCTATCGCTTGGGCTTGGGAATTTCTTACCGAAGTATTGAAAATTGACAAGAATAAATTGTACGTCACTGTATTCGGCGGCGACGCTAAAGATAACTTGGAACCTGATAATGAAGCCTTTGAATTCTGGAAAGAACATATCGACGAGTCGCGTATTATCTACGGAAGCAAGAAAGACAACTTCTGGGAAATGGGCGATCAAGGTCCTTGCGGTCCATGTTCAGAAATCCATATCGACATACGCGATGAGGAACAACGTAAGCTCGTCGATGGTAAAGAATTAGTCAACAAAGATAATCCGGAAGTCATTGAGATATGGAACCTCGTGTTTATGCAGTTTAACAGAATGGCTAACGGCAGTCTCGTGAACCTCGCTGCAAAACATATCGACACTGGAATGGGATTTGAACGTCTTGTCCGCGTCATTCAAAACAAGAAATCAAATTATGATACCGACGTATTCACTCCTTTAATTAACAAAGTGGCTGAACTTTCTGGTAAAGAATACGGCAAAGAAGAAATGGTTGATATTGCAATGCGTGTCATCGCCGACCACTTACGCGCTGTAAGTTTCGCTGTCGCCGACGGTCAGCTTCCTTCTAACAACGGAGCAGGTTATGTGATACGCCGCGTCTTGCGTCGCGCTGTACGTTACGGCTACACATTCTTAGGATTTACAGAGCCTTTCGTTTATAGAATTTTACCAGTCCTCGTACAAGAGATGGGCGAGCAATATCCGGAATTGAAGTCGCAACAAGAGCTTGTCTCTAAGGTCATCAAAGAAGAAGAGGCTTCATTCTTGAGAACTTTGTCGCAGGGCATCAGACGTTTCGAGTCTTATATCGAACAAAATCCTGAAGCAAAAGTCATCGACGGTGCTTTCGCTTTCGAACTCTTCGATACTTACGGTTTCCCTGTCGACTTGACAAACCTCATGGCTGAAGAGAAGAATCTTACAGTCGATATGGAAGGTTTTAAAAATAATCTTGAAGAACAGAAAAACCGCTCACGTAAAGCTGCTGAGAAATCGTCAGGCGACTGGGTGGCTGTCGTTGAAGATGACAAGGCGACTGAGTTTAAAGGTTATAACGAACTCACGACTACATCGAAGATTATGCGTTATAGAGAAGTCGTCGCTAAGAACAAGAAACATTATGAAATCGTCCTCGACGCTACTCCTTTCTACGCGGAGATGGGTGGTCAGGTTGGTGATGTCGGTACTTTGACATCTGAAGACGAAGTGTTAAAAGTT
>JAZOCI010000131.1:0-4135 GCA_045596465.1 Bacteroidales bacterium
ACCGCATACGCCATGCAGTCGTTCAAAGTCATTGGCAGCGACAGCGCGGCAAGCGACAGTGTCAAAAAATTTGACAGTAGTATAACGAAAAAAGTTCTTACAAAAGACTTCGTTTTATTGAGACGCATCAACGATTCATTGTTTATTTTCTTTGGTATCATTGATACGTCTCTACTTTGTGACTTTGTGACTTTGCGACTCTGTGACATCATTATTTTAGCATTTATAATTTTCAACTTTTAATTTCTCAGATTTTCAGATTTTCAGTTTCAATTTATATTGTGCCAAAGTTATGCCAAAGTAATTAAACAACTATATATCAACAAGTTAATAATTTAAGACAAAAACAAAGTGTCAAAAAATTGGACAGTGGGTGTCAAAAAATTGGACAGTGCTCCAAATAACTCGATTATTTTTCCAGATAAATATTATGTTCAATTAGTAATTCGCTTGTTAAAATCAAAAATATTTTCATAAATTTGTAGGCTGATGACTTGATAAATCAAAGACAATACAAAAAAATAATTATAAATTTAAATTAAATAATTGTTATGGAAATTTGGCAGATTTGGGTTATAGCAGCCCTTGTTTTTATCATCGTTGAAATTTTCACGAGCGGATTCGCAATCGCATGTTTATCTGTAGGTTGTCTTTTAGCAGCTGCAGGAGCGGCATTAGAATGGGCATTAGCATGGCAAGTGACATTATTCGCCATAGGCACATTCATCGCTTTTATTTTGATACGTCCTTTTGTGTTGAAGCTCATGAATAAAAATACTGATAAGAATAATGTTAAGACAAACATGGACAATCTTATCGGTCGCAAAGCAGTAGTCACAGAAAAGATTGAAAGCGATGGATTTGGTCGCGTCAAGATTGATGGCGATGACTGGAAGGCTCGTTTTGAAGACGAAAGCGAAGCAGAAGTTGGAGAGAAAGTCACTATCGTATCACACGAAAGCATTATATTAACCGTTAAAAAATAAGCTATATGGAAGGAACATTAATTATTGTAGGCATCATTGCCTTTATCGTAATAATCTTCGCCTTAAACGGCTTGAAGGTTGTGCCACAATCAGAGACAAAAGTCATAGAACGTCTCGGTAAGTTTCAAGGAGTTTTACCAGCAGGTCTTAACATAATCTGGCCTATCATCGACCGTCCTAAATTAGTGACAGTGAGAGATCACAGAGGCAGAGCTTATATGACAAGCAGCATCGACCTCAGAGAGCAAGTCTATGATTTCCCGAAACAAAACGTTATCACAAAAGATAATGTCACTACAGAAATCAACGCGCTTCTTTATTTCCAGATTGTCGATCCTGTCAAGTCGGTTTATGAAATCGAGAATCTTCCTAACGCCATTGAGAAGCTGACACAGACGACTTTACGTAACGTCATCGGTGAATTGGAGTTAGACGAGACTTTGACATCGCGCGACACTATCAATGCAAAATTACGTGCTGTCTTAGACGATGCTACAAACAAATGGGGCGTTAAGGTAAATCGTGTTGAGTTACAAGACATCACACCTCCGGAATCAGTTCGCGTAGCCATGGAAAAACAGATGCAGGCTGAACGTAACAGACGTGCAGAGATCTTAAACGCTGAAGGTGAAAAGGCATCTGCAATCCTTAAGTCAGAAGGTGAAAAGACCTCACAAATCAACAACGCTGAAGCTGAGAAAGCAGCGGTACTTCTCAAGGCAGAAGGCGAAGCACAAGCTAAGATTTTACAGGCACAAGCTGAAGCTCAAGCAATTGCTGTGGTAGCAGAAGCTATTAAAAACACCAAGACCGACCCTGCTTCATATCTTTTGGCAACAAAATATATCCAGGCATTGGAACAAATGGTCAGCGGAAAAGACAACAAGACAGTCTATATCCCATACGAAGCATCTAACATGCTCGCCTCTTTAGGAACGATAAAAGACATATTTAACAAATAAATTGTAGAGACGTATCAATGTTTCCTGCCAATAAACAAACATTGATGCGTCTATTAACAAATAATCATAATTTTGAGACGTATCAATATGTATTATAGCAGGATATATTGATGCGTCTCTACAAGTTAAATCCATGAACCTCACAGAACGACAACAGAAAGTAGTCGACAAATTAAACGAATTGGAGATTCCATTCGACATTCATTTCCATCCTCCTATCCCAACGATAGAAGAAGCCTTGAACTATTGGAAAGAATTTGATTCAACACACTGCAAGAATCTGTTTTTCAGAAATCATAAAGGAAACCGCCATTATCTCGTCATCTTCGATTGCATGAAACAACTTGCAATTCATGACTTAGAACAAAGACTGAAACAAGGCAAATTGAGTTTCGCATCGGAAGCGAGAATGGAGAAATATTTAGGACTTAAGCCTGGAAGCGTGTCACCTTTCGGCATCATCAACGATGAAGAACATCACGTATATCTGTTCATCGACAAGAACCTTCTTAAATCTGAACGTCTGAGTTTTCATCCTAATGACAATACCGCGACCTGCGTCATAAGCAAAGACGACCTGATAAAATTCTTGGACACGATGGGCAACGGATACGAATTCATCGACTTATACGACGAATAATTTTTTTTACTGTTCGATTGTTTCTTTCGTTAAAAAAACGTAATTTTGTACCCGTTATCGAAAAGGATCAAAAGTCCTCTTCTATTGTTTCACGAATTATATTTTTATGGATTATTCCCGATGTATAAAACCTTGTGTTGAATCAGAAATTGGTAAATTAAATTGCGTATTGTTGCATGCTCCAGGTCCTGAAATAGAGCACATGACACCAGAGAACGCGCATAAGTTTCTGTTCAGCGACATGTTAAACCAACGCGAAGCTTACAACGACTATAAAGATTTCCAAGGTACTTTAAGAAAAGTAACTAACGTTCTTACAGTCAGAGAACTTCTTGAAGATATTCTCAAAAACCAAGAACTCAAAAGCGAACTCGTAGAAAAGATTTGTAAGAGAGAGAATCTCGAATTTTTGAGAGACGAGTTAGATAAATTATCAAACACTGATTTAGCAAAAGCATTCATCGAAGGTCTCGAAAGCGACAAATACGATGAAAGATATATATTACCTCCTGCTCCAAACTTCTTCTTCATGAGAGATGCATCGTTCACCATGTACGACAACATCATGATAAGCAAGATGGCAACGACAGTACGCGACAGAGAAAGTATCCTTCTTCAAGCTATATATAACAACTCCCCTATCTTCAACGTAAAGACTGTCAATCCTGTAGAGCAATATGCTCCTAACGGAATTGGTCGTGTTGAAGGCGGTGATGTCTTGATAGCACGTCACGACATCATATTAAGCGGCTGCGGAGCAAGAACCAGCGTTGAGGGCATCAAAGCAATGGTAGAGCACCTCAAGACAAAAGGCGGTCACAGACATCTCATCTCGCAAGAGTTACCATTAGAGCCAGAGTCGTTCATTCACTTAGACATGGTATTTACCTTGTTGGATGTAAACAGATGTATGGTATTCAAGCCAGTCATCCTTAATCCGAAATATAAGACTGTTCATTACGAGATTTTCGAGAACGGCGAAGTCAAGGTTTATGAAGAAGAAAATCTCATCGCAGCTTTGAAAAAATTAGGAATGGACTTAGAGCCGATCTTCTGCGGCGGCGACGATGAATACAATATGCTACGTGAACAATGGCACAGCGGTTCCAACTTCTTCACTTTCGCTCCTGGCAAGATTTTGGGCTACGAAAGAAATTACAACACAATAGAAAACTTAAACAAACACGGCTTTGAAGTCTTGACAGCTGCTGACGTTGCTTCAGGAAAAGTAAGTGTCGATGATTATAAAAACTGCGTTGTTGCTTTCAAAGGCAACGAACTTTCTCGAGGCGGTGGCGGCGCTCGTTGCATGACAATGCCATTGCATAGAGATGCGGTTCAGTGGTGAGATAATAAGACAACAAAGTCGGATCGTAGCCATGTCGTTCTGTGAGCCAAGGAGTTGAATCCAGTGGTTGTCTTCCTAAGACCGCTTTGGCCTCCGACTTACGCAGTTTTTGTAATCATCAACACTGACTTTTCCTGAAGCAACGTCAGCAGCTGTCAAGACTTCAAAGCCGTGTTTGTTTAAGTTTTCTATTGTGTTG
>JAZOCI010000132.1:0-12143 GCA_045596465.1 Bacteroidales bacterium
AGAAAATACCTGGATAGAAAGCGTTGGTAATTTTTATTATGAGAAAAAACCGAAGATGATTTTATCACCAGTTTTATTATCGCCAGCTAATAATTTTTTTGAAAAGATTCAGGTTTTGGAACATCTGAGTTTGATAGGCAGCACTGCAGGTTCGGCAGCAATAGGATTTCCAGTGATGTGTAACGGCGCAAACATGGCTTATGAAAGAGAAGCTGCCTTAGAAGTTGAAAAAAAACGTCACGACTTCAATATTCCTTCTGGCGACGATATGTTTCTCTTAGAACAATTCGTTAAAAATTACGGCTATAATAACGTCAAATTTTTATTGAGCAAATCGGCGATTGTCAGGACTAATACATGTAAAAATTTAAGCGAATTTTTCCGTCAGAGAAGAAGATGGGTTTCAAAGACTAAATTCTATACCAATTGGAAAATCATACTGACTGCATTAACAGTTTTCTTTTTCAATTTAAGCATTGTTTCGCTGTTTGTAAGCGCATTTTTCATTCCAGCCTTATGGAGTTTATACCTTTTATTAACATTACTTAAATTTTTTATAGATTTCCCTCTTTTGAAAAACATAACGACATTCATGAATCAGGAAAAAATTCTGATTTGGGCGTTGCCTTTAGAATTCATTTATCCATTCTATGTAATTTTCACTGCCGTCAGCGGACTATTAATTAATGTAAGTTGGAAAAGATAAACACTTGTTCATATATTCTTTTAATTAATTTTAAAATTTAAAAATATTAATAGAAAAATGAATGAGTGAGTATATGTTGATAACTTAACAACTTTTTTAATATCATTATTTTACATTTAATTTTTATGTTGATAACTCTGTAAAAAAAATATTAACAACTCGCAATAAATATTGTTCAAAAGCTAAAAATGTTAATTGTTAAAAAAGTTTTAAAATAAAATCAACAATATTTTAAGTTATTAACAATAGAAATGTTGATAACTTTTAATAAGCTGAAATATAGTGAAATACGATTTTTTGATTTTATAGTAATAATTTTGTAAAATATTCATAATTAGTGAGAAAAATCATTTTTTTATCATGAAAAAATTTTTAACTTTGTAGAAATTTATCAACATTTGTAATATGAAAAGATTAATTCCTATAGCTTGCGATCACGGTGGATTTGCCATGAAGCAATATATCATTGAAAGACTGATAGAAAGCGGTTATGAAGTTAAAGATTACGGCACATATTCTGAAGATAGTGTCGATTATCCAGATTACATTCATCCTTTAGCACAGGATATTCAAGATGGTGTTTATCCACTTGGAATAATTTTGTGCGGAAGTGGCAATGGAGCTCAGATGACAGCAAACAAACATCCAAACGTAAGAGCTGCTTTATGTTGGAATGTAGAGTTAGGTAAATTGGCACGTCAACATAATGACGCTAATATTTTAACACTTCCGGGACGTTTTATAGAAAATGAATTGGCTTGGGAAATAGTTCAAGCTTATCTCACAACAGATTTTGAAGGCGGAAGACATTCTAACAGAGTTAAAAAAATTAACCTTTCATAAAAAAAATTAACATGAATGATAAAGGGATAATTTTTAACCAGAATGCAAGAAAAATTGCTTTCGACGACGAACATCACAAAATGATGATGTCGCGTTACGATTTTTTTATGCAAAATGTTAAAAATCGTTCCAATTATTATTCTGATATTGAGTTAGAAAAACAAAGAGCTTTCAACATAAGAAATAAGGCTTTCAAAAAATTAAATAACTTATTGGTCGATTTCGACACAAACTTCACGAAAAATGGTGGAAAACTTTTGTGGGCTAACGATTCTGACGAAGCTATAAAAATGATTTACAATATTTTAAGTCAGAATAAAATAAAAAGTGTCGTTAAAACTAAAAGTTCTACTTTGGAAGAAATAGGCTTGACTTCTTACCTTGAAATGAAGAAAGTTAAAGTCGTTGAAACCAATATAGGTGATTTTGTTTGCGGTGTCTACAATGAAAGACCTTATAATTTCAAATCATCTGCAGCTCATAAGACAACAACGCAAATTGCTGATACTTATACAGATAAATTTGGTATCAAGGAAAATTGCAATGCTAAGCAACTTACCATTTACACAAAAAATATTTTAAGAAAAGAAGTCTATAAACCAGAAGCTCTCATTACAGGAGCCAACTTTTTGATTTCAAATACAGGAAGTGTAGTCTTCACTGAAAATGAAGGTAATATATTAAAATCCAGCACTTTCGCTCCGATTCATATCATAGTTGCAGGCATCGACAAGATGATTACATCGATTGACGAATTGAGTGTTTTATTACCTTTGTCGTCTTTATACGACTCCAACAATAAAATTTCTTCTCTATATTCGATTGTGAATAAACCTTCGAAAAATGAAGATGAAGTTCAAAATTTATATTTGATTTTACTTAACAACAACAGAACCAATATTTTATCAAAAGAGAAGCAAAGAAATATTTTATCATGTGTGCAATGTGGAGCCTGTTTGGAAGTATGTCCGATTTTTACGACTGTCGGTGGTCATACTTATGAAGAATATAATCCCGGACCTGTCGGTTCCATTTCTTTACCTATGTTGAAAAACATAGAAGAGACATCTCATTTTTGTTCGTTATGCACGCTATGTGGCAGATGCTCAGAGATTTGTCCTGTTAATATTCCTCTTAAAGATATGTTTTTAGAAAACAGGAAAAATTTGGTTAAAGAATATAAATATTTTGTAGGAAATAAAAATTTCTTTAACAATCTTATGAAAAAAATGGTTAACAGAAAAAATCTTGACAAATATGGAGCTAATTTCAAAGATATGGAATTGAGTTTTCACATAAAGAAAAAATGGGGAACAAAAAGAGAACTGCCGAAGTTTGCAAAAGAATCATTTTCAGAATATTGGAAAAATATTAACAATACTAAATAAAAATTAAGATGAAGAAAACATTATTACTTTTATTAACATTGTGTATGACGGTAATGTTGTATGCAGATAATTTTGTCATGATTAAAGTTAAAAATCAACAAAATTTAACAGAATTATTTAACAGACAAGATATTAATATTCATTATTATAATGATAATTATGTACTTGCGACAGCTGATAATTTAGATAACGATATGATTTTGTTAGATGAAAATTCTTTTTCAAACAACGAATTGTATTTTATAATTTATTGCGACAAATCGGAACAAGCTGACTATATCAATAAGGAAAAAGAAAATGCAGAAGTCTTGTTTATTGATGATAATTATTTGATTGTTAAGTCTTTAAATGTAAATTTAGAACCTGCTAAAAATGATGGCATGGTTGCAATTTATAACAAGACAGCAAGATTGGCAAAAATGACTCGCGATTTTCCTTCTGTTACGGAAGAGGATGCGACAATTAGAGATTTCATGAACGAAGTTAGCATTGAAAATTTGACAAGCACAGTTCAGCATTTGCAAGATTACGAAAGAAGATACTATAATTCTCCACAAGCTGAGGAAGCATCACTTTGGATTTACTCACAATTTGAAGAGTTAGGATTAGATGTTGAACAATTTCCATTTAAATATCAAGGCAATCCTTCATCACCGAATATCATTGCTACACAATTGGGTACGAAATATCCTGACGAATATATAATTTGTGGAAGTCATTATGATTCACGCAGTCACTCTGGAATTTGTCCTGGTGCTGACGATAATGCGACAGGCGTTGCAACTGTTTTAGAGACAGCAAGAATTTTGTCGGAATACAGTTTTGAACGTACAATAATCTATTGTTCATTTTCGGCAGAGGAAGTAGGTTTGGTTGGTAGCGAAGCATACGCTTTTTCTTGCGCTGAGATGGAGATGAACATTGTTGGATATTTCAACAACGATATGAACGGATATTTACACGAAGGCAATGAAATTCATATCGATTTGATTTATCCTGACAATGCGGCGACACTCGGTGATTATTATATGAATGTAGCGGGAGTTTATTTCCCTGAAATGCAGGTTCGTCATGTCGTATTTACAGGAGGTGACAGCGACCATACATCGTTCAACAACAATGGTTTTATGGGGATTTATCCTTTTGAAGATAAAGACAATCTAAATCCATATATTCACACAGGAAACGATATTATAGGAACAAGCGTCAATTCTTTTGAACAGTCGCAGCGTTTCACTCAGATGAATTTAGCTTGTGTTGCACATTTAGCTAACTTATCGACAGAGGGTGTTTCGGAAAATGTTTATAATAATGTTAAGATTTTCCCTAATCCAGCTAAAAATTCTTTAACATTACAAAGCGATGATGCTGCAAATGAAGTCAAAATTCTTAATTCATTAGGACAAATCGTTAAAGAATTTTCATTTGAATCAAATGTTACAATAGACATTAAAGATTTAAACGAAGGTGTATATTTCGTTAAGATAATGGGAGAAAATCCTATTACAAAAAAATTAGTCGTGAAGTATTAATTACCAAATATTAATATCATGAGAAAGATTGCATTATTATACCTGTCTTTTTTTATGATAGTATCTTTGCAAGCGCAGACTGTCATAACAAAAGATTTCAATGATTACAAAGAAGGCGAGATTCTGGACGGGCAAGACAATTGGAAAGCGAGAGCTCATAGTGCGGGTGGTGGACAGCTGAAGATAGATTATTTAGGTGACGGATTACCGACAACACCAGACGAATCCTTAGGTGTGTTTTTCAATACTGGTAACACCAACTTCGGTGAGATTGCTACACATAAATCAACACCCGATTTTCAATTTGATTTTTCGGAAGGAGGAACTATTGAAATAGAATTAGACGTTTATCGTAATTGGTGGGGAACACTTTTCGGTGTCGGTTATGATGCTGACGGTGATGGTGTTGTGTTACCTCCAATGAATTATGAAACAACAAATCCTAATCCTAATCTTCCAAGTAAAGACGGTGGTGTTTATTTTGTAACGACAGGAGTAGATGCCAGACCAATGTTCTTCAACGGTATTGTGTTGCCTGACAATACAGTTCCTGTTGATTTCGATTACGATTTCAATGGCTGGACACGTTGGAAAATAATGATTGATTTGGAAGCTAACGACAAAGCTGGTAGCGTTACCTTGTTTGCTGACCATGGTTGTGTAGGTGAGTTTCAGCCGATTCCAGAGATACAAGGAATACCAGCGGGTCTCACTCCGGGTTCCGGCGATTGTAAAGACCCTGCTATGTGGGACGGAATATTTTTCTTAAACAGTTCAAAAGCAGGATATGATAATTTGTTAGTTCGTCATATTCCAGCTGGTTTATCATCACAATTCATTGATTTTGCTTCTATTAATGATCAACTTGTTTATGCCGAACCAATAACTTTAAAAGCAACATCAACATCAGGATTAGCTGTTACTTTTGAACTTTTACAAGGACCGGCAACATTGAAAGATAATATATTGACTCTGACAGGCGAGGAAGGTATTGTTAAAATCAAAGCTTCTCAAGAAGGTAACGATGAATGGCAAGCTGCACCTTCTGTGACACGTACTTTTGAAGTCGTTGATCCAGATAAGTATACTCCGGAAATTACAATACGTCGTCCTTACGATGGAACAATGGTATATGTAAATGACTTAGAATCACCTGTAATGTTAGTTTTAAGCGCTTATATTGAACATGGTAATGCTATAAAATTTGAGTCGGTGACATGCGAAATTGACGGCGAGACGATAGAACTCACGACAGCATATCCTGATGACCCAGAAAACGGTTATTGGTACGCACAATGGACACCTTCTAAATATGGCACTCATAACTTGACAGCAAAAATCGTTCAGTCAGGTGGAAAAGAAACGACGGTGTCGAATACTTTTGAAGTTACAAACACATTTGATAATGTTAGCGTTACAGCTTTCGACAGCGATTTAGGCGTCACTCCAAGCAAACAAAATGCTTTCAATGATTATATTTTCCCGACACATGTCAATGCTTTTAACAAGATTGTCTTGAATTACAGTCATAACTGTGTCAATGGCAATTGCGATCCTTACGATAGAGTTGGCTATTGTCGTATTAAAAATTATCGTGGTGAATGGGTTGAGCTTTATCGTTACGTGACACCTTTTGGTATTGAATGTGACGATGATATGGATGTGACAGACTTCACTTCATTGCTACAAGGTTTAGTAGAGTTTGAAATTTATTTCCAAACTTGGGACGGTCAAGGTTACAACCCGACAGCTATCTTCGATTATACCAAAGGAACGCCTCAATATAAATACGTCGATATGAATGAGATTTGGTATGGCATCTACGATTTCGGCGATTATGCTAACAGACAGCCTGTTCCTGAAAGAACATATTTCTTCGGAGAAAATGTCGAGAAGGCTAACCTTAAGATTATAACAACAGGACATAATTGGAGTAGTGGTACTAACGATGCTTATAACACAGGAAACGCCGCTGAGTTCTACGAGGCAACTCACAATATTTATGTCAACGATAAGAAGACTTTCGACCAGCATTTGTGGAGACAATGTAATCCTAATCCTGCAGGATGTAAAGATCAAAACGGTACTTGGACATACGAACGTTCTGGCTGGTGTCCTGGTTCTTTTGCAATGGTATGGGATTTCAACATCGATGATTATATAGCCGATAGTATCAAATTAATTTATGAATTCGACCCTTCTTATGTTGATGAATGTCACCCAAATCACCCTAACTGCAAAGACGGTTTCACTTGTAGAAAATGTTCCGCAGCTGACAATCCTATTTTGAGAGTCTCTGGAAAAATCGTTTCTTACAGTAATAACATAGGAGTTCTCAATGGCGGTAAAGTTGATTTACAAGAAAGTTTCGCAAATCATAATGTCAGCGTGTATCCTAATCCTGCAAATGATGTTTTGAGATTAACGACAGATTATGATAAAGGTAAAGTTTGTGTTCATATTTTGAATATGCAAGGACAGGAAGTTCGTAACTTTGTTTTTGAAGGAACTACTACGATAGACATTTCAGATTTGGCACCTGGAATGTATTTCGTCAATGTTATTGGCGGAAATGTCGTTACGAAGAAACTTGTTGTGAAGTAATTCAATGTACAATGAAGAATGTAGAACGAACGATTGTAGAGACGTACCAATTACACCATTAAAAATTAACAACACGTAATTGATGTGTCTTGACAATGAAGAATGAACAAAAAAAACGCCTCGATGAAATACTCGAGGCGTTTTTTTTATAACATTGACTTATTTTAAAATTGAGAATCTGGAAACCTGAAAATTCTCAGATTTTCAGATTCTCAGTTTTTAAGATTTTATTTCTTAACGAATCGTTTCACAATCTCGCCTTCGTTTGTAACGACTTTCACGAAGTAGACGCCGCTGTTCAATTCAGCAACATTGATGCTGTGAACAAAGTCTGTAGTCTGTAGACCGTAGACTGTAGTCTGACGACCGTAAATGTCGTAAATCGCTACGCTTTCAACATTCATTTCTGTTGTGAGGAAGAGTTCATTTTCAACAGGATTTGGATAGATGTTGATAGATGAAGAGAGTTCTTCGAGGCCTTCTCCATAAGTGACGCAGGCTTCATTTGAAGGTTCTGACGCGCCAGCTAAGTTGGCAGCTGCCACTGTGAAGCAATATGTGCCAGGTTCTGGAAGCTCTAATTTAAGAGATGTTTCATTATGATTACCTAACAACTTATCACCGAAGTAGATGACATAATATGTTGCGTTTTCTACAGGTTCCCATGACAAGACTACATAGTTACCTTCTATTTTCGCTGTCAATACAGGAGCTTCTGGAACTTCAAGACCTTCTGGAGCTACGACAGTTGCACATGCTTCATTTGACTGTTCAGACTCTTCTTTGTTTTCGTTGAAAGCTGTTATTGTGAAGCAGTATTCTCCAGCTTGAACAACTTGGATTGCTACTACTGTATCAACGAAAGAGTCTAATAAATTATTCTGATAATATAAGTTGTAACCTACTGCACCTTTCACTGCATTCCAATAAACATATACCGTGTCGTTAGAAGCCTCAGCTGTGATGACAGGAGCTGCAAGAACACTATCGTTAGCTATTTCTGGAGTTTCGAATGTTGCTTGAGCCGACCAGTCTGTAACGCGATCTGCTGTACAGTTGGCGCGTACATTCCATAAGTATGTTGTTTTAGCTTCAAGATCTTCGAGAACTACCGTAGCTTCTGTCAAGCTGTCGATTTCCACCCATGTTGTTGAGCTGCTTTCACGGTATCTTACTCCATAATATAGATGTTCTTCATTACCTTCCCATGTGAGTGTTACTGTCCCGTCTTCTGTGAATGATGTTACGTCAGCTTCGAGTTTTGTAGGTGCTTCGCAGGCAGGCCATGCTGTAGTTTCAAATTCTGTAATTTCAGACCAATCTGTGTATTCTTCTTCTGCGATGATACCACGTACCTTGACCTGATATTTTACTTCTGCTTCAAGTTCTGTAAGTACCAATTCTGTAGCACCTTCAACGACTATAGTATCGAACTCTTCTCCTGATTTGGCGTATGCCACTTCGTAGTTTTCTTGTTCACCACGCCATTTTAACAATGCGCTATTATGTGTAATATCGTTTACTGTAACCTCTGGAACAACAGGTTTTGGTACGTTTACTAATGTTATGTCTTCTATTGGCATACGTACTTGTTGGCTGCTATGACATTTCCAGTGAATGCGTACGCGAATCTCTTTATCTAAATATTTGCTTAAATCTACGCTTACATTAGTGAATTGGTTTATGCTATCAACTTTTGCGTTGTTTTCGGCTGTGTAAACGAGAACGTCTTCAAATTCGCCACCTTCGCTGCTGACTTGAACGGCGAGAGTGTCTTCAGCTTCCCATGCATCATATTTATCTTTACCCATCCAACCGACTTGGTAATACATACAATATTCAAATGAGAAGAAAGCATTGTCTTCATTTACAAGAATTCTTGGAGTAGTCAAATCGCCTACATAACCGTCAGTTGCATTAGGTGTGATTTTTACATTAAACTGACGATCGTCATCACCATAGCCATTTGCTTTGTTTGATACAGTCCATGCTTCACTTTCCCAACCTACAGGAACTTCGTTTAAATCAGTATATGTTAAGTCGATGCTCCATGGCAATGTTGCTACTGTTACGCAAGCGTCTTCTGCATATTCTGTAGCATATCTATATTCATTATCATAACTTACGGCGCGGAGATAATAAGTTGTACCAGGTTCAAGGTCTTTAACGACAACATTTTCAGCTGAACCACCAACATAAACAACGCGACTCAAAGTATCGATCTCTTGACCTACTACAGGTTCTCCTGAGATTTCGCCAAACAAAATTTCGTTAGCAAAAGGAGGATTTGGCACTACTGTTTTAGATAAGAGGACGGCAACATTATCAACATCGTTGGCTTCAACATCAAATGTAATGGTTTCCAATTCTGTATTTGTTACAGTGATATTCTTAGCTTTGTCAGGAAGTGTCTTAAATCCTGTGCTGATAAATGTGTCATTATATAAAGGTCCATTCTTACATAATGAATTGAGAGTGTAACAATATAAAGAATAAGATGTTGCTGGTTTAAGCTTTAAATCATAATAATCAGACTCATATAATGTATCGCTTGTACATGTCAATACCAAATAGTTTCCAATAGAGTCGTTTTGAGAATAATGTTTACCGTCTTCCAGTAAAGGAGTATCATTAACATCATCATTTTCTTTAAGAAGCCATATAGCTTTATCGGCTTCGGCTAACGGAGCCCAGTAGATGGATAATGAATTTGTAGTAACGTTTGTATTGCTTAAAGTAACAGACTCTGTTGGTTTTTCGCATACATCAGGAGCTGTGAATGTGTAGGTTAAGCCTGATGTTATCATTGACACATTAACGTAAGATGAGTTATCATCGGCACTACCGACGAAGTTTAACATACCTTCCTCTTCACCTTCTCCAAGAGAGAATAAATCATCGTAATATCCGCGTAATCCCATGCGGAACGGTTTGCTATATTCTTCTGAGCCGGTAGCTTCACCGAATACAAATTCGATGGTGTTGCTTGTTTCGTTGAGACGAATTTGGTAGTTGAGAGAAACTAATGCTTCTTCACTCCAGCCCAACATGACACCCCAATTCTTATATTGAACTACGAGTGTGCGGTTAGGAGCATCGCCCAAGACTTTGTAGCTGATCTCTGTCTCATCGAGTTTGTAGATATCTGCATTTGGCAAAACGCCTATGGTGTTATCTGCGTCATCTTCTCTGATGAAAACAAATGGTCCATGATCAGGATCAATGGCGATACCTTCATTGTCACCAAGAGCGATATAGCCGTTTGAGCCGATGACAAACTGATTAAATAAATTGTCGTTGAATTCGAAATCAAAGCCGATAGGGAATCCTTGGTATGTGCCAGCTGTATCAGCGACACCATTTGAATGCCACACTTTTTTGTTCATAGCATCTTCAACAGACATGTCTGTAGTGTCCATAGCGGTACCATCGCTAATTTCAATGTAAGTACCTTCTGACGCTTCTACTGTGTAAGCTGAAATTACTTGTGCTTGCGCTACAACTGTTGCACATAACACTGAAAATAGTAAAAATAGCCTTTTCATAATGTTAATGGTTTTAATTTAATTATTATTTAGATTATTTAGAAAAAAATACCCCCATACTTATATATGTATGAGTTGTCGCAAATTTAGGTAATAAAAATCTTTTTTCAAAGAGTTTTTTCGAAAAAAAAATAGACACTTTTTTAAGTGCCTATTGGTTTATTTTCTATCAAAGAAAATACTTTTTCCTTTCACTGCGAGAGGCAGCGCGAGGATCATGCTACATTCGGGCATGAGATTGAGTTCGAGCGCTGCCTGACCGATGGAAAACATCACTCGACTGTCGACGCGCATATCTGCCGCGAGGGAAGCTGCCGAGCCTATGGCGATGCCTAAGTCGTTGGCATTGAAGAAACAAGGTACGTTCTTAGGCTTGTCGCCGCAAGTCTTGAAGCCACAGGCTCCGCAGTTCAATCCTAAAGGACTTATCTTCATTCCGAATAAAACTACGGCTCCACAGTTCAAGATGTTTTCCGCATCGCGATTCAGAAATTCCATGTTACGTTCAACAGCGAGCTGCTTCATCTTCTCTGCTAACTCAACGATGGTGTCGTCGGTAGCGACAGCGAGTACCAAGTTATCGACGCCTCTTGCCTTCGGTGCAGTGCGAGCCGCTGTCATCAACATCTTCGCGATGTCTTTGATATTCTCATTACGAATGTCTTGTTCAAAAGTTATCATGATGTTTGTTTTAAGGGATTGTATATTCCGTTTTTTTTGCAATTATAGAAAAAATATTAAATGAGATAATTGTTGTCTTCTGAAATTTTTTTGTCTCATTTCATTTTTTATTTTATGGAAAAATTGTAACTTTATAATAAAAATGGTGGTAATGTTACCACTAAAAAATGTGGTATGGCGTGTGTTTATTACACCTTCTGTAGTATAAAAAAGAGAAAATATTTATTATCTTTGCACCTTAATTTAAAACTTTATAAAAATGGAAAATAACGACAAACAATTCAAGCGTTATACGGTAACGACAGCTTTACCTTACGCTAATGGTCCTGTACATATCGGTCACTTAGCCGGCGTCTATATCCCTGCCGACACTTACGTCCGTTATCTCAGAATGAAAGGCGAAGAGGTCTTGTTTGTCGGCGGCTCCGATGAACACGGAGTGCCTATCACTATCAAAGCCGAAAAAGAAGGCTGCACACCTCAAGACATCGTCGATAGATACCATAATATCATCAAAGACTCTTTCGAAAAACTTGGAATAAGCTACGACATATATTCTCGTACTTCTTCTAAAACACATCACGAGACAGCAGCTGCTTTCTTCAAGAAACTTTACGAAGACGGCAAATTCATCGAAAGAGAAACAGAACAGTTCTTCGACCCTGAAAGAAACAAATTCTTGTCAGACCGCTACATTATCGGCACATGCCCTAAGTGCGGCAACGACCACGCTTACGGCGACCAATGCGAGAAATGCGGTTCTTCTATGAGCCCTGATGAATTGATAAATCCACATTCTGCTCTCAGCGGCGCTCAGCTCGTCAAAAAAGCAACAAAACACTGG
>JAZOCI010000133.1:0-21587 GCA_045596465.1 Bacteroidales bacterium
GTTCTTAGTTCTCCTCATACTTTTGTCTTTTGCCTTTTGTCAAAACGTTAGAGCCCAGTCATCTGACACCATATTGATCCGTCCTCGTGTCGGAGTGGTGCTAAGCGGCGGTGGCGCTAAGGGTTTCGCTCACATAGGAGCTCTGAAAGTCATTGAAGAAGCTGGACTTCCAATAGATTATATCGCGGGCACGAGCATGGGCAGCATCATTGGCGGTCTCTATGCTATGGGCTACGATTTGGAGATTATGACACGACTCACTAAAGAACAGAACTGGGACGCCGTGATGTCGGACGCCATTCCAAGAAAATATCTTCCTGTCGATGATAAAATCTTAGACCGTCATTACTTAGTCACTTTCCCTTTCAGAAACAGAAAGATACAGATGAAGTCGTCGATTTATGACGGAGAGATGATAAACCTTCTTTTAGCACGACTCACCTCACCTGCTTATAAAATCAGAAATTACAACGAGTTACCAATACCATTTTTGTGTGTTGCCACCGACATCGAAAACGCCGAAGCTTACGAGATGACAAGAGGCAACCTCCAACGTTCGATAAGAGCTTCCATGTCGATACCGTTCTATTACCCTCCTGTGGAAGTCGACAACCGTCTGCTCATCGACGGCGGAATGAGAAACAATTTCCCGGTACATAACCTGAGAGAAAAAGGTCTCGATATTATAATAGGTGTCAACGTGCAACGCGACTATCACGACAAAGAAGACCTCAACACATTGGCGAAACTGTTAGACCAGATGATAGCGATGACCGACGTCGACGCCAGCAAACAGGCGATGGAAGAAGTCGACATACACATCAAACCTCATCTCAGCGATTATAGCATGATGGACTTCAACTCTTTCGACACCATCATCGCCTTAGGCGAAGAAGCAGCACGCGAATATCTGCCTCAGCTCAAACATCTCGCCGACTCTATACGCTCTATTCAAGATTATTCTACAGAAAGAAAAAACGTCACCCCACTCGACACCTTATATGTCGTATCACTAAAAATTGACGGTGTGAGTGAAGAAAACGCTAACTTCATCAGAAACTCATTCTCAAAACATTATCCTAATACCGTTACTCTCGACGAAATCGAGATGTTGATAATGAGAATCTACGCCACAGGATATTTCAGTGAGATATGGTACGAGCTCTTGCCAGAAGCCAAAGGCGTCTCCATATTATTGCATTGCAAGGAAAAAGAAGAAGAGACTGTCTCTATAGCAGCACATTACGACACCGACTACGGCATCGGAATCTTAGCTAATGTCACATTGAAAAACGTCCTCAGCTTCCCTAAACGCTCAACATTATCATTAGATCTCAACATCGCTGAAGACCCTTATCTCAAGCTACGCTTCCATTCCCATCTCTCGCAGAAATTCAAATACGGCAGCGACGTCTCTGTGATAAGCCTTTTCATGAACCAATATAACGACAGAATAATAAACAACTCTTATAGCGTACAAGACAATAAGTTAGATCTGTTTATGGAATATACACCTACTCTGAAACGTCAGTTCAGATTAGGAGTTGTGGCAAATTATGTCCACCTCAGAGATAACCTCGTTCATGTCGTAAAAGCTGATAATTACGACTTCATCTCCTACGCTTATCTCAACTATCATATCGACAATGCCGACTCACCGACCTTTGCATCGAGAGGCTGGAAACTCAATATCAACGGTAAATATCTTGTGCCATTTATCAAGGCTGACGATGTTCACTCCACATCAATGGGACATTCCATCATCGTCAATGCCAACTTCGACGGCTCTATCGCTATTGGCAAAAGACATTCGTTGAAATTCAGCATGTTGGCAGGCACTTCATTCACTAATACTGAAGTACCTCTCAGCTATCGTTTCTTCGTCGGTGGTCAGTCGCAGATGAATTATTTCGACAATATCATCTCTTTTGAAGGCTTAAGATTCACGCAACTTTACGGCAACAACATGGCAGTAGGAAAAATATCGTGGCAATATAATTTCTACAAAGACTTATACGCCATCGCGAATGTCAATTGTGGCTATGTCTCCGACATTCAAAACGAATGGTTCACTCATGATAATTTTATCATGGGAGCAGGCTTGACATTAGGCATCAACACCATGGCAGGTCCTATAGAGGTGAGCGTCATGGGTTCTAACAGATGCTCCGACCTGATAGGGTTTTTAAACGTAGGTTATTGGTTTTAAATAATATAAAATATATAAGATATGAAATACACAAGAGTACTTTTAAAGTTAAGCGGTGAAGCTTTGATGGGAAATCAACAATATGGTATCGACCCTAAACGTCTCAACGACTATGCAGAAGAGATTGCGGAAGCATCAAAACAAGCGCAGATAGCTATCGTCATCGGCGGCGGTAATATCTTCCGTGGCTTACAAGGTGCAAGCAAAGGTATGGACAGAATACAAGGTGACTATATGGGAATGCTCGCCACCGTCATCAACAGCATGGCATTACAATCGACATTACATGCTAAAGGTGTGAAGACAGCTTTGTTATCAGGAGTTTACATCGACCGTATTGCCGACTCTATGAGCAGTGCTAAGGCGATAAAACTTTTGGAAGAAGGTAATGTCGTCATCATCGGTGGAGGCTCAGGTAATCCTTTCTTCACGACAGACACAGCATCAGCATTGAGAGCTGTTGAAGTCAGAGCCGACATCATCTTGAAAGGAACACGCGTCGATGGCATCTACACCGCCGACCCTGAAAAAGACCCTACCGCGACAAAATTCGATCATATCACCTACGATGAGGCTTATAACAAAAACCTCAAAGTCATGGACTTGACAGCCTTTACCTTATGTAAAGAAAACAATATGCCGATGTATGTGTTCGATATGAACACCAAAGGCAATCTGTTGAAAGTCCTCAAGGGTGAAGAAATAGGAACTTTAGTGACAAAATAATGCACATATAAACGAAAAATTTTTATTTTTGTGCTGTAAAACGAAATTATTATGACAGAAGAATCTCAATTTATTTTAGATGAAACTACCGAAACCATGGACAACACCATGAAACACATGGATTTGGAATTTCAGAAAATCAGAGCTGGCAAGGCAAGCCCTGCTATGTTGCAAGGCGTTAAAGTAGAATATTACGGAACTGTCGTTCCTATCGAACAGACTTCAAATATAGGTACTCCAGATCCACGTCAGATTATAGTTCAACCTTTCGACAAGAGTTCTATCTCTGCTATCGAGAAAGCTATTTTGGCAGCCAACTTAGGCTTTAACCCAAAAAACGAAGGCGATTTCTTACGTATCCTCGTTCCACCTTTAACAGAAGAACGTCGTAAAGAATTGGCAAAACGCGCCAAAACCGTAGCAGAAGATACTAAAGTTGGTATCCGTAACATCCGCCGCAACGCCAACGACGACGCCAAGAAACTCAAAGACGAAGGCGTTTCAGAAGACGAAGTCAAATTGCTGACAGATAAAATACAGGAAATTACAGATAAATATGTCAAGAAAATCGACGAACTTTGTGACCTTAAAGTAAAAGATATTTTAACAGTATGATTGAAGCGACCTCAGGGTCGCTTTTTTAATTAGGAATTGGGAATGAGGAGTTAGGATTTAAATTGGGAGAACGGAGGACTTTTTAAATTTGAAAATCTAAATTTAGAACACTTAGCAACTCAGTTTTTCAAGTTCTCAGTTTCTAAAAAAAATCCGTAGACCGTAGACCGTGGTCTGTAGACTTTTCTTATCTTTGTAGGCTATTAAATTCGTAAAAGTTATATGAGAAAGTTAGTCTTTACATTATTTATCATCTTATCTTTCTGTAATTTAGCTTCTTCACAAAATGTCATAGAGCCTAAGTTACAAGAAATTATGAATCAGAAGGGCGATGAAATGATAAGCGTAAATATCATTTTGAAATCGCAGATGAATTTCAACAACTTTAGGAATAGAGCCAACAATGTCATCGACAAAGAGACAATGCGCAACATCATGGTCGATGAACTTAAGAGTTTCGCTGAGAAAGAGCAACAGGACATCTTGATGATTCTCAACGCTGAACAAAGAAACAGTAGCGTTAGAAATGTAAGTTGTCACTGGTTGGCAAATTATATCAACTGTGAGCTCACTCGTGATGTCATAAACCTTATAGCTCAACATCCAGATGTCTATATCATTGGTTATGATGAAGAAAAAGTCTTGATCAGCAACGACTATTCTGAAAGAGCCGATAATTTCACCAATATGACAGAGAACATCAGCAAGGTCAATGCTGACAAGGTTTGGTCGATGGGATACACCGGCGACGGCGTCGTTATAGCAGTCATCGACTCTGGTGTCAATTATTATCATGTCGATATCGTCAACAATTTATGGGACGGTGGAGCTGAGTTTCCAAAACATGGTTACAACATATATGACGACACCAACGACCCTATGGACGGATTCGGTCACGGCACGCATTGCGCCGGAACCATCTGTGGCGACGGTACTTCGGGAACAAAGACAGGTATCGCGCCTAAAGCTACCTTGATGTGTGTCAAGAGCGTAAGCGACGAAGGCACAGGCACCGCTAACCATATCAACAGTGGCATGGAATGGGCTATCGAACATAAGGCCGACGTCTTGAGTATGTCGTTAGGTGTCACCGTTCCTTCGCCATCAGAAAAAGCCATGTTGCGTCGTAGCTGTGTGACAGCACTCGAATTAGGCGTCGTGGCAGCCGTAGCATCTGGCAACTATGGAGCCCCTGATTATCAGATGATGAAACCTATCCCAGACAACGTCATCATTCCTGGCGGATGTCCTCCTCCATGGTTGCATCCCGACCAAGAAGCCAACGCCGGAGAATTGTCATGCGTCATATCTGTCGGCTCCGTCGACTATAACGACAAACCTGCAGAGTCTTCATCAGAAGGTCCTGTCACATGGCAAGATACAGAATTCAACGACTATCCATACGACCCTGAAAACAACATCATTGGCCTCATTCGTCCCGACATATGTGCTCCAGGCGTATCGATAGTGTCGCTCGACTATGCCAACGTAATCGGTCACACCTCCATGAGCGGAACATCAATGGCAACACCTTGCGTAGCAGGCATCATCAGCCTCATGCTCGAAAAAGACCCGAGCCTCTCCCCTGCCGAAATCTGCAAAATCTTGGAAACGACAAGCGTGAAACTATCTGATAATAAAAGCAATAAAACAGGAACAGGACGCGTCGACGCTTTAGCCGCGATAGATGCTATAGATAACGGCGACTTCGTATTCATAAAACATAACATCAACGATGCTGAAGGTAATAACAACAATAATATAAACGCTGGCGAAAATTTCAATATCAACGTCACTTTCAGCAATAGTTCTGAGGAAAACTTCAGCAATGTGAAAGCTGTCTTAAGAAGCAGAAACCAACTCGTCACGATAACAGATTCCATTGCACAAATCAGTAATATCAATGCTAATGAAAATGTTACGATAGAGAATGAATTCTCGGTGACATTAGATGAAGACGTATTGCCGAAGACATTATTAGCTTTCGACATTTATTTCTACAATGAAAACGACGAGCTGATCTCCTATCTCAGAGCTCCTGTCTATGCGAGCGGTTCCAACATACAATTCTCGTCATTCATAATAAAAAATGACGATAACAACAACGGCTTGCTTGAAGCGGGCGAGACTGCCGACCTCGGTATCGTGTTGAATAACATAGGTAATGAAATCGCGGTAGGATTGAAAGGCGTACTGACGACGACAAACGAAAAACTTACCATCAACAACACAGAGTCCGACTTCAACAGCATAGGCGAAGATGCTTCTGCAGTGGCTTTGTTTAATGTCAAATTGTCGGAAGATGCTGGTGACAACTTCAAACTTCCTCTCGAAGTCACTGTGACAGATGCTTTTAACAACACATACGAGTTTGAAGGAACATATAAAAACGCCTGTGAGGTGATATTCGAACTCTACGACGCAGGAGGCGACGGCTGGAACGGAGCAGCCTTAGTAATAAAATACAGCGACGGCACTCCAGATGAAGCCTTCACAATAATAGACGGTAGCAACAGAACATATAAACGTAAGATTAACAACGATGTCGAGATAACTTTAGAATGGATGAAAGGCAAATGGGATTTGGAAAATAACTTCATCATCAAGAACGAAAACGACAACGTGATATATCGCAACGGCGGTATGATAGACAACGGCTTCCTCTACTCTTGGGTCAACAACTGCTCATGCCAAAACAACGGCTTCGAAATGTGCGAGCCGATAGAGAATTTATCAACCGAAGCTAACAACAACAGTGTCATCTTAACATGGGAAGAAGGCGGCGAACAAGCCATGAAATATGAGATCTTCCGCGACACCAAACTCTTGGGCGAAACCGACGGATTGTCGTTCGTAGATAACAACATAAGTCACAACAGAGCTTACTCTTACACCTACAGCGTGCGACCTGTATATGAAGACTGCAAAGGCGTATTCAGAAGCGCACTCGCACAATGGGGAGTAAATGTTAATGAAAATTTACATAACGTCAATATCGAGATTTATCCTAATCCTGTTGGAGATGAATTGATACTCGCAACAGGAACTCGTGTTGAAGAAGTTTCTATTTACGACATTTACGGAAGAATGACAAAAGTCTACAGTCTACAGTCTACAGACTTTGTCCATAGCATTGATATAACGGATTTGGAGATTGGAATTTATTTCATCAATATAAAAACTGATAACGAAAACGTTGTAATGAGATTTGTCAAAATCTGAAAATTTGAGAATCTGAGATTTTTTCAGTTTCTCAAGTTTTCAAGTTAAAAAAATAACCCAAGGTCTGCAGACCGTTGTCCGTAGACCGTAGACTTAAAGAATTATGAGAAAATTATTTTTAACATTTGCAATTATCCTTTTATGTAATATCGGTTTCTCACAGAACGTGATTGACCCGAGATTGCAGGAAATATTGTACCAGAAAGGCGACGAGATGATCGACATCAACATCATCTTCAAGTCGCAGATAGATTATTCACAATTGAGAAATCGCGTGGCGAGAAACCTCGACAAGGAGACAAGACGTAACATTCTCGTTGACGAGCTTCGACTTTTCTCTGAAGAGAAACAGAAAGACGTCATGTCGATTCTTCAGGCTGAGACAAGAGGTGTTAAAGTAACTGACATCAGAACATATTGGCTTTCAAACGCCATCTCTTGTACTGCAAGTCGCGATGTCATTTACCTTCTTGCGAAACATCCTGACATTGAGATCATTGGTTATGACGAATGGCAACGCATGATTCCGGAAGAGAGTCTACAAGACTACGAAGCTACAAGTCAAAGGGCTGACGATGTTGACTTGACGGATAACATCAAGATGGTTAATGCCGATAAGGTTTGGGATTTAGGCTATACAGGCAAGGGCGTCCTCGTAGCTGTCATCGACTCTGGTGTCAACTATAATCACGCTGATTTGAAGGACCATTTATGGGACGGCGGCGCCGAATATCCTAATCACGGCTGGAATGTCGTTGACAACAACAACGATCCTATGGACGGCACCGGTCACGGCACACACTGCGCCGGCACTATATGCGGCGACGGTACCTCTGGCGTACAGACAGGCATGGCTCCAGATGCTACATTGATGTGTATCAAGGCTCTCGACAACTACGGTTATGGCACAGCAAGCACTTTCGTGGCAGGAATGGAGTTCGCCATTGAACATCATGCCGACATATTAAGCATGTCGATGGGTATCATGAACGCAAGTGCTTCCGACAGAACATGGTTACGCAACACCTGCATCAACGCTCTCGAACTCGGTGTGATAGCCTCCGTAGCTGCTGGCAACGACGGCAATGTGATGATGGCTCAAGTTCCTAACAACGTGAGAACTCCAGGCAACTGCCCTCCTCCATGGATACACCCCGACCAAGAAATCAATCCAGGAGGCTTGTCATGCGTGGTCACAGTGGGCGCCATCGATTACTCCGAAAATATGTACGAAAACGAATCTAAAGGTCCTGTCACCTGGACCGACACACAGTTCAACGACTATCCATACGGAGGAGACAAAATCGGTCTTATACGTCCCGACGTCTGCGCTCCAGGCGTAGGAATAAAATCGTTAGACGGTGACACCGACAACGGTTACAACCTAAAAAGCGGAACCTCAATGGCGACTCCTTGCGTGGCTGGCGTCATGGCTCTGATGCTCGAGAAAAACAAAGACCTCACTCCAGCAGAGATATGTATGACATTAGAGACAACAGCAAAAAAACTCACCGAGACAAAAAGCAATATCTTCGGAACAGGCCTCATCGACGCCTTCAAAGCTGTGACAAGTATTAAAATAGGTGACTTTAACCTAATAGGTTTCGACGTAAAAGACGATAACGGAAATAACAACAATAAAGTCAATGCCGGTGAGACAGTGAAACTAAGCGTCAAATTCAACAACGGATCTGAACTCGCTTACGAAAATGTCAAAGCCGTCTTGTCATGCAATAATGATAATGTCACAATGAAAGATGGTGAGGCTGTCATTAGCAACATCGCTGCCAAAGAAGAAATTACATTAACAGACGAATTTGAATTTGCTGTAAGTAAAGAAGCTAATCACAAAGAGCCTTTGGTCTTTAACCTCGAGTTTTTCAATGAAAGCGAGACTCTCATCGCTTCTTTCGACATATTAGTCACGGTGTATAACAGCGAGTTGGTGTTTGCTTCTTTTGTCATAGATAATGACGACAATGGCAATGGCGTTCTTGAAGCTGGAGAGACAGCCAACATAGGCGTCATCATCAATAATGCGGGCAATGAAATCGCTGTGGATGTAAAAGGCGTTTTGTCGAGCAGCGACAGCAAGGTCACCATCAACCAGAATGAAGGATATTTCAATACAGTGGGCGCTGAATCTTCAGCGGTGACTTACTTCAATATCAGCGTAGCGGAAAACGCTGGCGAAAACCTCGATATTCCTTTCGATATTAAAGTCACTGACGCATACGGAAATGAGAAAAATCTCAACGGCAGATATATCAGCTCATGTAAATATATCTTCCAACTCGAAGACTCGAAATGGGACGGCTGGGACGGAGCCGCCCTGTTGGTGAAATACAACAACGGCAAACCTGCAGACATCTTGACAGTAGAGTCAGGCTGGTTCCAAGAATATAGCATCTTCGTCGAGTCTAATGTAGAGGTAACTCTCGAATGGCAATCTGGCGACGATGAAGGAAAATATGACGAAGAATGTAGCTTTTGTATGCTGAACGGAAATTACGAGACTATATTCACAAGCCCTAAATTCCCAGTGGAAGATAATATCCTCCTCACCTTCGTCAACGACTGTTCTTGCCAAAATGAATATTACACTATGTGCGATACTGTAGAAAACCTTAGTGGCGAACAAGTTAAAAGCGGCATCAAGTTAAGCTGGACAACAAAAGATAGCATAGCAGATGCTAAGTTTGAAATCTACCGTGATACAAAACTGTTAGGAAGCACAAGCAAATATCACTTCACCGACAAAACCGTCAACGAAGAAGGTGAATATTCCTACAGCGTAAGGATAATTACAGATGACTGCGTGGGATTTTTCAAAAGTGTTAAGGTAAGCTATAGCGATGATTTTGTTCCAGACCCAGAAGATCCAGAAAATCCTGAAGACCCTGAAAACCCAGAAGACCCAGAAAATCCAGAAGATCCAGAAGACCCTCAAGATCCTCAAGATCCTGATGGCGTCAATGATAATATTGCTATAAATGCCTCTGTATATCCAAATCCATCTAACAACGACTTCACTATCGTATGTAATGAGATGACAAAGGTTATAGTTTACAATATCGTTGGAAATAAGATTATGGAGGCAGATGTAAACGCCAACAAATATGTCATCAGCGGATTAGAATCTGGAGTATATTTCGTTGACATTACAACTAACGAAGGAAATATCATCAAGAGGATACTTAAACTTTAGAATATGAAAAACTTAGAATCTGAGAATTATTTTCAGGTTTTCAGTTTTTAAAATTATAAGAGACGCCACAATGAAGTGACGTCTCTAATTTTTTATTTTCTCATTTTCTCAGATTTTCAGTTTCTCAATTTTTCAGTTTCTCAACAATTTTTTCTATTGAAACGCCTTCGGCTTCGGCGGTGTAGTTTCTCACGAGACGATGTCGTAAGATTGGAAGCGCAACTTCTTGAACGTCTTCTATATCTGGAGAATATTTCCCTTTCATCAAGGCATTGGCTTTTGCTCCTATTATCAAATATTGCGAAGCACGCGGTCCTGCGCCCCAGCTGAGATATTTGTTGCTCCACTCATGAGCTCGTTCTGTGTTAGGACGCGTCTTTGACACCAAGCCTACTGCATATTCATAAACATTATCTGCAACGGGAACACGACGTACAAGCTGCTGGAAATAAATTATCTCCTCTGCTGTCATGACAGGCTTTACGTCAGTGACTTTAGCTGATGTAGTATTTTTAACCACTTCTATCTCTTCCTCGTATGAAGGATAATCGAGTTGAAGGTTAAACATAAAACGGTCGAGCTGAGCCTCTGGCAACGGATATGTACCTTCTTGTTCTATAGGATTTTGTGTAGCGAGTACGAAGAAAGGCTCCTGTAATTTATATGTCTTGCCCGATATGGTGACGTGTTTTTCCTGCATGGCTTCAAGGAGAGCTGCCTGAGTCTTAGGTGGCGTTCTGTTAATCTCATCAGCTAATATTATATTCGAAAACACAGGACCTTTCACGAATTTAAACTGACGCGAGTCATCGAGAATCTCTGTTCCTATAATATCCGACGGCATAAGGTCGGGCGTGAACTGTATCCTGTTGAACGAAAGCCCAAGAGCTCGTCCTATCGTGCTGACTAACAACGTCTTGGCAAGGCCAGGAACTCCTACTAACAAAACATGACCTTGACAGAATACAGATAATATTGTGTTATGAATAATTTCGTCTTGACCGACAATGACTTTAGAAATCTCTTTTTTCAGAAGCTCATATTTCTGCACGAGAGCTTTTGCGCCTTCAACATCAGATTGATACATTGCTATTTTGTTTTTGTTATTTTACAAAATTCCATTCAAAATTAAAGTCGCAGTCCTTGAAATCGTCGTTGACTTTGATATAAGCCTTAGCTGATTTATTTGATATCCAATCACCTATCATCTTTTCGCGTTTCTTCTGCATCGCAAGGTCGCGGATGAGCGTATAGTCGTCTTTCAAGTTAGCCTTATGAGGTTCTGTCTTCTTCTTCAAGCAAATCAATCGGCAAGCGTCTTTATTGTCGGAAGTCTTCATCGGCACCGGCTCGCTTATCTCACCGACTTTCAAATTATTGACGGTGACCGACACTTGTTGATCGAGTTCTGAGGCATCGAACAAAGTACCGCCGGTGACAGGATTCACCAAGATTCCTCCATTGATTCTGTCTTTCTCATCGCTGAAGCGACGTACTGCCTCATCGAATGTAATACTGTCGTTATGAATAAGTTGTGCTATAGAATCCAATTCATCGTAGGCTGTTTGCAACGTTTCAAGATCCACTTTAACCGTAAGTAAGATATGACGCACGTTGACGAACTCGCCTTTACGTTCTATCATCTGAATGATATGAAAACCGAATTCAGTCTCAATGACTTCCGATATTTCGCCGTCGCGAAGGTTAAAAGCCGCAGCCTCGAACTCAGGAGCAAACTCACCTTTGCCATGAAATCCCAACTCGCCACCTTTCTTGGCAGAACCCGGGTCTTCTGAATAAAGCAAAGCCAATGTCGAGAAACGCTCGCCATCAAGGATACGCTTACGCATCTTATAAAGTCGGTCTTTTACCTCCAACTTCTGATCCAAAGTAATTGGCGGTTTCTTGACAAGATGCGCAATCTCATACTTCGAATTAACCATCGGAATGCTGTCTTTCGACATGCTATGATAATAGTTTTTCACCTCCGACGGCGTGACTTCCACGTTCGCCAAAATCGCCTGTTGAACCTGTTCCACAAGAAGTTGGTCTTTTCTCACACGAAACAGATCTTCTCTGATTTCCGACATCGTCTTCTTATAATATTTCTCGAGATTCTCTTGCGAACCAAGTTGTGAAATGAAATAACTTATCAGACGGTCAACCTCACTATTCACCTGATCATCAGTGACGGTGATACTGTCCATCTCCGCTTGATTAAGCATAAGTTTCTGAAACATAAGATCTTCTAAAATCTCACAACGTATAGAGCTGGCGCTACCTCTTATTCCGCCTTGCAATCTATATTGAAGATATTGCGACTCGATGTCGGATTGAAGAATGATATTTTGACCTACAACAGCGACTATCCTGTCGATTGTCTGCATCTCTTGCGCCTTAAGCGAGAAAGAGATGAAGAAGACGAAAATCGCTGATAAGAAACATTTCATAATCTTGTTGTCTCGCTGTCTCATTGCCTTATTGCCTTGTTGTCTCGTTGTCATATTATCTTGTATCAAAAAACCTCAAAAGCATTTTCTTGAATTGCCTTTGAATATAAATCGTCATATAAGTTTTCCAACAAATCTTTCTTCCTGTTAGTCAATATGATATACTTAATTCTATCTATTTCCATTTCACATGGAGATTCGTCACCGATGAGTTTATAATCGCATATTTTCACGAGCGTATAAGTCTCATCATCATTAACAACGAAGAACTTTTTATCGTTTAAAAAAGATTTGTTATCTTTAATTTTCAAATTATAAAGATCCGCGACTTCATCAAAGTTACGCCATTCTTTAATGTTGAAATCATATTTCAAAGCATATTGGTTTGCCAAAGAAGTAAGAGAATCTATCATTAAGGAATCGTAATCGCGGAACAATTTAGTAAAAATCCATTTCTTTTTACTGTCGTTTGGGAGGGTGACAGAAGCCAATTTAACTATGTTACGATTCAGTTTAAATTCGCCGCTATTATTTTTATAATATTCATAAATCTGTTCTTCGGTGATTTCCGTTTCAAGGTTTTGGTTTATCAGTTCTGTCTCGTACTTATTTATAACCAAAGAGTTACGATACTCCTCCAATCTTTTCGAGAAGTCCAACTGTGTTGGATCCAAATTATTTTCGGCCTGACGTATCAGCAGCTGATTGCGCACCCATTTGTCGATATAGACCTTTGCTCTGAGCACGCTGTCGTTATAGCTGATGCCTTCATACACGATGTTCTCCAAATCAGTCTTATATAACTTCTTGCCATAAACTGAGACTACCACTTCGCCTTCATCTTCAGTTTTCTTGCCTTGACAGGTAGAAAAAAATGACAGGAAAATAAGACTGATCCAGAGCAATCGCATAATTTCTTAATAATTATTTTTAATTTGTTCTAATAATTTTTCGTTAACTTTTACAGGATATTTCTCTTTAAGTTGTTGTAACCAAAGAGTTTCCAATTCTGTTTGATAAGCTGATGTTATCAATCCCTTAGCTTCTTTGAATGCTTTAGGCTCTGCTGGACGTACCTCGACGATCTTGATTATCTGCGTTGAGTTATCGACCGACGAATCGAATTTAGCCACATTTCCTTCTTTCCATTCCATCGCATCGACATTGACGTTTTCGCCTTTTTGATATACTAATGAACGTGTTGTCGCATCAAGATTGTTGGTTTTTATGTAAGCGCGTAATGAATCGATTTTCACGTCACCGCCAAGAACTATCATGATTTCTTCAACATTATCTTTATCGTTGGAATTCACAGATATAACTCTGACGCGGTCGTCCCACATATACATATTTTTATTTCTCTCGTAGAAATCTTTCAATCCTGAAGTGTCTTCGACAGCTTTGTTCCATACTTGTTCTTCCATCAAAGAGAACAACAAAATTCCGTCGTGATATTCTTGCACGAGAGTCTTGAACTCAGGATATTTTTCTTCTAATTTTGAATCTTCATAGGCAAAGACTCTTTCCTGCAAGAATTTATCATACAATTCGTAGGCGTAAGCTGCTGGAGCAAGAAAACCTTGTCTTCTCTGATTATCAATAATATAATCCACAAATTCTTGTAACTGGCATTTTTCTTTTCCTATTGTGAAGAGAACTTTTTTAGTATTGACTCCTTCGTTACCCAAATATTGACCCATTATCAAGGTGCTGTCTATTGTAGCGATGAATTCGTCCTTAACCTTTGTATTTTCTTTGAAGCCGTTTTCGTTCATGATGCGTTTCATAGCGATTTCTTCGCTTATTTTACCGCGCATATCTCTTTGCACTCTTTCCTCTAATCTTGGGCGTTCTGCTTCGAAATCGGAAGGAGGTGTTGTCATAACGAGTTTTATGATATGATAGCCGAAGCTCGTCTTGACAGGTTCTGATATTTCACCTGGTTTAAGGTTTTTGACAGCTGTGATAAATTCTGGCACTATCTGATTGACTCTGAATGTACTAAGTACGCCATTATTCGGTATTGTACCAACATCTTCCGAATATCTTCTCACGAATTCTGACCAATTTGCAGGGTCGTTAATGACTTCATTGTAGATATTGTAGACTTTGTTTTTTAGGACAGAATCCACAGTATTTTCATTTATAGTCAAGAAGATATGAGCTGCTCTGATGAGGCCGCTTGCCGGAGTCTTGCTGTTCACTTTTATGATATGATAGCCGAAGTCTGAGCGTATAGGCATTGAAATCTCGCCTTCTTCTGTGTTGTAAGCTCCTGATTCAAAAGGATAAACCATATCGAAAGCCGTGAAGTAGCCGAGTTCGCCGCGGTTACCTGTGTAAGCTCTTCTCACTCCTGGAATTTCTGCCATATCGCGTGCTGACGGGTCTTCCGACAATTCCACTGCCAAAGCTCCGAAGTCTTCGCCTTTGACAGCGCGTTCGCGTGCTGCCATCGCTTTATTGTAAGCCACGAGAGTGTCGGCCGGCAAGGCTTTAGCATCGCACTTGATGAGGATATGAGCGGCGTTGATGTCATATTGCATTCTTTCGTACGCCTCCGCAACCAACTCTTCATTGATAGCATCGTTCGAGAAATAAGGCTTTGCCAACTGTCCGCGATAATTTCCCAACTCTCTTACGAAAGAAGGTACGGTATCCATCTTAAGAGCCTCAGCTTCTGTAACTTTCAATTTAAAATCAATGAACAACTGTAGATATTCGTCGATGTCCTTTTTATCAATGACTTCCGTCTTGATATTATTTTTTTCGTAAGTCTCAATAAATTCTCCAGCGGTAATTTTTTTATCTCCAATAGTTATCAAAGTTTTTTTGGCATACGATTGTGCCATAAGGAACGACGGCATCATCATGAAACACAATGCGATGAGCCAAGTCTTACGTGTCTGTTTTCTTATCATATTTCTATTATTTTCAAAAAATAACGATCAAACCGTAACAATATTATGCGAATTAACAATGTATCCTTCATTATTCATTGTCAACTGTTAATTGTCCATTGCTTACGCTTTCGTGCTGTAATTCGGTGATTCTTGTGTAATTGTGATGTCGTGTGGGTGACTTTCGCGCATACCAGAAGCTGTAATTCTGATGAACTGAGCTTTTTGCAAGTCGCTGATTGTCCTTGAACCTGTGTAACCCATACCTGCACGGAGGCCGCCGACTAACTGATAGACGACTTCAGAGAGGCTGCCTTTATAAGGAACGCGACCTACGATACCTTCTGGGACGAGTTTCTTGATGTCGTCTTCCATATCTTGGAAGTAGCGGTCTTTCGAGCCGTTTTGCATAGCTTCAAGAGAGCCCATTCCGCGATATGTCTTGTATTTTCTACCTTCGAAGATGATGGTGTCGCCTGGTGACTCATCGACGCCTGCGAACAAGGAACCTGCCATGATTGAAGAAGCTCCTGCTGCGATAGCTTTCACGATATCGCCTGTGTAACGGATACCGCCGTCGGCGATGACTGGGATACCTGTACCTTTAAGTGCTTCAGACACATTGTATACTGCTGTGAGTTGTGGAACGCCAATACCAGCGATGATACGTGTGGTGCAGATTGAACCAGGACCGATACCGACTTTAATAGCGTCGATGCCTGTCTTGGCGAGCTCGCGTGCCGCATCGGCAGTAGCGATGTTACCGACAACGATGTCGATGTTTTTAAATCTGCTGCGTAATTCCTTAGCAACGTTGATAACGTTTTGTGAGTGGCCGTGAGCAGTGTCGATGTTGATAGCGTCAACGCCTGCAGCAACCAAAGCCTCAGCTCTTTCGATAGTGTTGGCAGCGATACCGACAGAAGCAGCGACGCGCAAACGACCAAGAGAATCCTTGCTTGCATTAGGACGAGCCTTGATTTTAATGATGTCTTTATATGTGATAAGTCCGATGAGATGATTATCTTTATCGACGACCGGCAACTTCTCGATGCGATGCTTTTGAAGTATCTCTGCCGCAGTGGCGAAGTCGGTGAACTCTGTCGTAGTGACGAGATTTTCTTTTGTCATGACCTCATAGATAGGACGTTTCATGTCTTGAATGAAACGAAGGTCGCGGTTTGTTACGATACCGACCAAGATATTGTTGGCGTCAACTACAGGAATACCGCCGATGTGGTTTTCGTTCATCATTCTGAGAGCCTCGCCCACCATAGCGTTTTCTCTGATGGTAACAGGATCGATGATCATGCCGTTTTCAGCACGTTTTACCTTACGGACTTCAGCAGCTTGACGTTCGATAGTCATGTTCTTGTGAAGAACACCGATACCACCTTCTTGTGCGATGGCAATAGCCATAGCAGCTTCTGTTACTGTATCCATACCTGCTGTTACGATAGGTATGTTAATCTGAATGTTACGTGAGAAATTGGTGCTGAGATTTGTATCTCTTGGAATGATATTGCTGTATGCAGGCACTAATAAGACGTCGTCGTAAGTGAGACCGCCTTCGATAAATTTTACTGTATCTGACATAGGACTATTTATTTTAATACGTACAAAAATAATTAATTGGGCAAAGATAAGAAAAAACTTTGAACTTTCAGTTAAGGCTTTTGAAGTTTTTTTGAATTGCAGAGATACTGTAACACTAAGAAAATTTTAAGATTCTCTAATTTTCAATTCCTCAAATTTAAAAACAGCTGTTAGGATTCCGATGGACAGAAATTCATGGCAATTCATTAATAAAAAGAGAGGCGCAAAATCTTGATCTTACGCCTCTATATTGTTAATGTTTCCCAGAACAATTATGAATTAATCCTTAACATTCTTTTGTCACTGCTTCCAACTTCTTCATGATGGAGAAGATGAATACTGCCGACAAAAGGCATGATACGACGAGAACGCCCCACACCATCCATAATGGCATTCCTATTCCCCATATCTTGGCGATGACGCTGGTAAGATAGTTTCCTATCGCGGTGACGCAGAACCAACAGCCCATCATCACACCTTTATATTTAGGTGGAGCAACTTTCGTCACGAACGAAATACCGATTGGACTTAATAATAATTCAGCGAATGTGAGAACTAAATATGTACTAATAAGCCAGTTAGGAGATACTAGAACATTACTTACTCCACCTGTAGCTTTCAACTCGGCAGGACTCATCAAGTGGTAAGAGGCTGTCGCCATGACTGTGAATCCTAAAGCAGCCACAATCATACCGAGGCCTATCTTCTTTGGTGATGAAGGTTCTTTGCCTCTCTTTGCCAATGCGCCAAAGACTGCCATCGATACAGGTGTCAAGGCTACGACAAAGAATGGGTTGAATTGTTGGAACTCTTGCGGTAAGATATTTATGACTTCTGGCATTCCGAGATATAATGCCGCCGCACCACCCCACAATAATAAGGTGACAACACCACTGATGATTTTATTTCTCTTTGTCTCTGCTTGGAATGTGGAAAATAAGGTATAGACCGAAATTGCTATCAATGTCAATGACCAGATGTTGAAGCCTATTCTTGATATACCGCTCGCTGTGCTCGCTGTGTAGTCACGGGCAAAAAAGGTGAGACACAATCCGCTTTGTTGGAACGACATCCAGAAGAAGATGACGACAGCGAATACCATAAATAGTGCAGTCATACGTGAACGAGTCTGCTCTGGTGAGAGTTCTTCTACTTTAACAGTGGTGTTACCCATCTCCTTAGCCTGCTTGCTGTTGACGTCGGCATGTTTGAACCAGTTGTGACAACATAAATAAATCGCTACTGAGAGTACCAATGAGACACAAGCCACACCGAACCCGTAGTTATATGCTGTTGATAATGAGTCGATGTAATTTTGTGCGAAAATTGCCAAGTCACCAGTGTGGCCTTGTTGCGCCGCGAGAGTCTCAAATGTCTGTGAAGCTTCAGCTGATATTGTTCCATCAAGATATTGGTGAGCAAGCGATGGAATCTGAGGCACGTAGGTGAAGCCGGCTTTACCGAGGAAGAAGTCGGTGACTTTCGTCGCTGTCATAGGAGCAAACATAGAACCGATGTTGATAGCCATGTAGAAGAGGCTGAAGCCGTTGTCGCGGAACGGACTGTATTTCGCCTCGTCGTAGAGGTTACCAACCATGACCTGAAGATTACCTTTGAAGAGACCCGTTCCTATCGCGATGAGGGCGAGAGCCGAGAACATGGTGACTTTAGCTGTCGTTCCCATCATCGGGACTGCGAGCAGGAGATAGCCGAGGAACATGACTACTATACCTGCTTTCACCATCTTACCGTAACCGAAACGGTCGGCTAAGATACCGCCTATGAGAGGCATGAAATAAACGCAACCGAGGAATGCACCGTAGATTTGTCCGGATTGAGCCTCGTCGAAACCGAATTTAGCTTGCAGGAAAAGTACGAAGATAGCAAGCATAGTGTAATAGCCAAAACGTTCTCCAGTGTTGGCTAATGCTAAGGCGTAGAGACCTTTAGGATGACCTTTAAACATAATTTCTTATTTTTTTCTTTTCTGCAAAAATAAGAAAATGATAAAAGACGAAAGATAAAAGACGAAAGATTTTTTTAAATCTGAGAAACTTGTAGAACGAAGAACAAAGAACGAAGAACTTAGAACACAGAACACACTTCATAACTTCATAATTCCACAACTTTAGCCTTCAGCCTTTAGCCAATTTATCAGATTTTAAACAACAAACTCCCAGTAGTTTTCTCTGTTTATAACTTTAAATTCTATATCGGAATAATTATTTTCAAAAGAAGACGGCAACTTAGACTTCTTATTGGAATTCCATTTAAATTCGTAGGCAAAGAGTCTTCCGTCTTTTTCTTCAATCAAGTCTATTTCTTGTTGCTGCTTTGTCCTCCAGAAAAACAATTGTGAATAATCGTTGCAATACGAATTTCGTTTAATGCGTTCGCTTATCATGAAGTTTTCCCATAAAGCACCTGCATCTTGTCTCATTTCCAAAGGAGCAAAATTAGAAATCAAGGCGTTACGTATGCCATTGTCGTAAAAATATATTTTTTTGCCTTTCTTGATTTCATTGCGCATATTTCTGTTGAATGAAGAAAGTCGAAAGATGACGAAACATTTTTCTAATAAATTGATATAAGATTCAACGGTTTCTTTGTCGATGCCTAATAGATTAGACAACTCATTATAAGAGACTTCACTTCCAATTTGAAAAGCCAAGGCTCTGAGTAGTTTATGTAGTATTTCAGGTTTCTTAATACCTTGATAACTTAACAAGTCCTTGTAAAGATAATTGTTTGCCAATGATGTTAGCAGACGTTTGTTGTCTGATGGATTTGTTACAATCTCAGGATATAATCCATAAATCATTCTTTGTTCCAACAATCTGTTTTCTTCTCTTTCGCTTGTATGTCTTGCCATTTCTGAAAGCGACAAAGGAAACAGTTTATATTCAAACATCCTTCCAGTAGCAGGCTCATTTATTTTGGAAGATAATTCTAACGATGACGAACCTGTAACCAAAACTTGAGCATCTAATTTCAAGTCGGCGATTATTTTCAATGTCAATCCTATATTTTCAACTCTCTGAGCTTCATCAATTAACACGACTTTATGATTGCCAATAAGATTCTTTAACTCGGTTGAAGTCTTGTCCTCCAAATCAGTTCTGTCGTCATAATCATCACAATTTAATTTTAAAACATTGTCGTAATTTTCGATAACAGAATTAAACAAAGTCGTTTTACCAACTTGACGAGCTCCGAGGACGACTATAATTTTTCCTTTGCCAAAATCACTTTTAATATTATTCTCAATTTGCCGTGTAATCATAAGAATTATCTTTTTACAAATATAGTACTTTTTTCGGTTACAATCGAAAAAAATTATAACTTTTTTCGGTTACAATCGAGATTTTTTTTAAATCTGAGAAACTTGTAGAACGAAGAACAAAGAACGAAGAACTTGGAACGAAGAACTTAGAACTTAGAACACACTTCATAACTTCATAATTCCACAACTTTAGCCTTTAGCCAATTTCTCAGATTTTCAGATTTAAAACCTTGCCGATAACGGAAAATTTTATTATTTTTGCATTATATTTATCAAAAGAATTTTGCCGATATGAAATATTTATCAGTCGTTGAATTTGCTTCTTTACATGGAATCTCGGAACGTACGGTGCGTAATTATTGTGCATCAGGGAAATTGGAAGGTTCGTTTCTGACAGGAAAGACTTGGAATATTCCAGAAAATGCAACATTACCTATCAAGGGGAAACATATCAGAAAAGCTTCACCTTTGCTACAAGCCTTACGTCTTGAAAAGGAGAATATGATAAAAGGCGGCATCTATCATAAAACGCAAATCGATTTAACATATAATTCAAATCACATTGAAGGAAGTAAGTTGTCGCACGAACAGACTCGATATATTTTTGAAACAAATACGATTGGCGTTGAAAAAGAACCGATACTTATTGATGACATAATCGAGGCGATAAATCATTTTAAATGTTTCGATTATATTATTGAGCATGCTAAAGAACGTCTGAGCGAGACGATTATCAAAGACTTACATCGAATGTTAAAGTCGGGGACGCAAGATGCATCCAAGAATTGGTTTTCCGTCGGTGACTATAAGAAATTTCCTAATGAAGTCGGTGGTAATGAAACTACATTGCCAGAGAATGTTCATACTGAGATAAGTAAACTTCTTAAATCGTATAATTCAAAAAAAGAAAAAGCAATAGATGACTTACTTGATTTTCATTATCATTTTGAGAGAATACATCCGTTTCAAGATGGCAATGGTCGTGTTGGTCGCTTGATTTTGTTTAAGGAATGTCTTGCCAACGACATCGTTCCGTTTATAATCACTGAGGAATTGAAACTATTTTATTACAGAGGTTTAAGAGAATGGCTTTATGTAAAAGGCTATCTCCGTGACACCTGTCTCAGCGCACAAGACAATTATAAATTAATGATGGAATATTTTAGGATTTCGTATTAAGTCAATGAGACAATGAGACAATAAGTTTATTTAAAATCTGAAAACTTGAAAAACTGAAAACCTGAGAAATTTTTCTAACTTTAGCCTTTTGACTTTAGCCATAATAAAAAAGGTTCCCGAACTTCGAGAACCTTTTTCTTTATGTAGAGACGTTATATTATGACGTCTCAAAATTTAATTTCTTATTGAGTTACTTTCT
>JAZOCI010000134.1:0-13196 GCA_045596465.1 Bacteroidales bacterium
TGAAAACGTTTTCATCAAAGTTATTTTTATGAGAGATTTTAGCTTTGTAATAACTAAAGATTATAGACAGGTATGCAGAGCGAAACTCGGAATGCCTGTCGTAAAATTCATGGTAAGATTATTTAAAAGTGCTGTAGGCACGACAGATGTTCTTTCGCTCCTACAGAGCTTTTCGTTACTATGGTTCAATATTTTGCGGAAATTCCGTGCTATCGCACTTCATTATCCGCCTATGTTCTGTCGTTCCTGTGGAACTTAATGCTAAAATGAGGATGGAAAAAAAGACAGGTAACTTGGGCTGTTTTGTATGCCCGTTACCTGTCTTTTTTTCGCTCAATTACCAACTATTTTTGGCAACATTACCCAATTATGCATTATGAATTATGAATTATGAATTATGAATTATGAATTCTCAAAACAGTTCTAACTCCCCATTCGCTGCGCCTCTTGTTCTTCCTAAGTGACGGTAGGCGAACTCTGTCGCTTCGCGTCCGCGTGGCGTTCTCATCAGATAGCCTTCTTGTATGAGGAAAGGCTCATACACCTCTTCTATAGTTCCAGCTTCTTCGCCAACGGCTGTAGCTATGGTGTTGAGACCGACGGGACCGCCTTTGAACTTGTCGATGATTGTCGATAAGATACGGTTATCCATATCGTCGAGACCGTGTTGGTCGACGTTAAGAGCTTTCAGCCCGATGCGAGCTATATCTAATGTTATCGTTCCGTTGCCTTGTATCTGGGCGAAGTCTCTGACGCGCCGCAGCAGGAGATTCGCTATACGAGGAGTTCCGCGGCTGCGGCGCGCGATCTCGAATGCCGCCTCATGTTCGATAGGGACTCTCAATATTGAAGCTGAGCGTTTTATGATATTTGATAAAGTGGTAGCATTATAATATTCCAATCGCATATTGATGCCGAAGCGGGCACGCAGTGGGGCGGTGAGCAATCCTGAACGCGTGGTGGCGCCTATCAAAGTGAAAGGGTTGAGAGCAATCTGTACTGAACGAGCATTAGGTCCGCTTTCAATCATGATGTCGATGCGGTAATCTTCCATGGCGGAATAGAGATATTCTTCTACTATAGGGCTAAGTCGATGAATCTCATCAATGAAAAGCACGTCGTTTTTTTCAAGGCTTGTGAGCAGTCCTGCGAGGTTGCCAGGCTTGTCTAATACTGGACCTGATGTCATCTTCATACCGACACCAAGCTCGTTGGCGATGATATGTGAAAGAGTGGTTTTCCCTAATCCCGGAGGCCCATGTAGCAAGACATGATCCAACGACTCTCCTCTCTGCACAGCGGCACGAGTGAAAATCAAGAGGTTCTCAACGACTTGCTCTTGTCCTGCGAAGTTCTCAAAAGCCTCAGGTCGTAAAGCGCGTTCTATCTCTAATTCCTGCTTGCTGAATGACTTACCGTATGCGTCTAAATTCTCGTTCATAAAAAAAACTTATGTCACAAAATTACATAAAAAATGTGCTACTTGTATCATTTTTTTGTTTATCTTAGCGAAAAATTGTATAAAAAAATGAAATTGATATTAGCAATATTGTTGTGTGTTTTTTCTTTGTCTTGCTTCTCGCAAAATGAAGGTTATGTCATCGTTGAACAGGATTCACGTATCGAGCAACTTATTGAAAGACAGAAGGAGATTTATCAGAAAGACAATACTATAGATGGGTTTAGGATTCAGATATTTATGGAGTCTGGCAACGATGCTGTCGAACATGCCAACGAAATTATCAAGGAGTTTGAAGAAAAATATCCTGATATTCCGACTTATCTTATCTTCGGACAGCCGTATTACAGATTGAGAGTCGGCGATTTCAGAACAAGATTGGAAGCTGAGAAAGCGTTTCAGGTATTAAGTCAGGATTACAAAAAAGCGTTTGTTACGTCCGACAGGATACAGCTGCCATATAATGCGTTTTGCGATCCTTCCTTGAATGAGGAGGAGTTGGAACTTATTGAAGATTTAAATGTTATTGATAAAGATACTATTGTAGGTCAAGATAAAGATACTATTGTAAATCAAGATATATATTATAATTATTAATTAAAACTTTTTTGCCATGAACAAAAAAATTATAGTCGGTATTGATTTTTCAGAATGCTCATTAAATGCATTGGCTCACGCTGTTAATATAGCTGAGAAGTCGGATTTGGAAATAGTTATGATATGGGTAAATAAATTCTCTGAAGAAAGAGTGCTTAATCATAGTAACGATTTGCTTGTCAGTGGCGCGAAGTTGCATTTCGATAATCTTATAGAAAAATACAAGCCAGTACTTGGTGACAGGATTTCTTATGTTATTAGAGAAGGTCGCGTATATGATTCTATCAATGAACTTTGCGAAGAACTGAATCCTTTGTTGGTTGTGATAGGAACTCACGGCATATCAGGCTTTTCAGAAAAATGGTTGGGTAGCAACGCCTATCGTATGTCGTTGATGCTTGATGTACCTGTCATTATCATAAGAAATAATGTTGATGTGGCTAAATCGTTGACAGATATATTGTTGCCGATAGATAGCACTGTCGAGACAAGACAAAAACTTCCATTGACTGCAAAATTGGCAAGTTATTTCGATGCGACAATTCATGTTTTGGCAGTTCATACTTCAACTCTCGATGATATTATCGCTCGAGTGAAAAGTTATGCAAAACAAGTCGTTGAATATCTTGATGATAAGAAAATTAAGTATGAATGCGATGAGCTTTATTCGAGAAATCTTGTCGAAGATATTATCGAATATGCGAATAAAAAAGACATTAATTTGTTGAGTATCATGGATGAACAAGAAACAACATTTAAGAATGTGTTTGATGGCTCATATACTTTGCAACTTGTCACGAAGTCGGAATGTCCGGTTCTTATCTCACACATGAAAAATGTTTTTTCGGTAATTTCAATCATTTAAAATGTTTTTTGACATACTTTTAACTGACAGAATGCGTTTGTTGATAATTGGGAATAGTTTTTGATTCGGAGCCTTAAAATTTATGATATGGAAAACGAAGAATTGAATAAACAAATGGAGGAACTTTTTCGATTGTTTAAGAAAATGATGGAAAAGTATCCTCCAGAATCTATGCCAGGAATAGATAAGGCTCAGGCTGAACAACTTAAGATGATGTTGTCTAATTCTGATGAAATGAAAATCAGCTTCTCTTCCGATATGTTCGGTATCTTCGATGAAGAAACGACAAAGAAAATCTTATCGAAATTGATAAAACAGCTTCGAGAACAATTAGGTGAGGACGCTTATGATGAAGTGCCTGCAAAAATCTCTATAGTTGATGCCAAAGAAAAAGAATTTGAACAACTTCCAACACAAGATAGATACGTCGCACTTTTAGATGCTATTGATTCTGAGTTGAGAAGACCCGATATATCAATGGAAGAGATTGATATGCTGTTAGATAAAAGGAAACAAATCAAAGATACTATATCTAAACAATTACATAGTTAATAAAAAACACATGAAAAAGACATCGTTATTATTCGTTTTATTATTTTTATACACGACAATTTCGCACGCTCAGCTGATATCTGAAAGAACAGCCGGAAAAGTCATCATCGGCGCCGATTTGTTTACCGATATTAGTACTGGTAAAAGTTATGATAACTTTGATTTACGCGCTATAAACCAAGGCGTTAGCGTTTATTCAATGTTCAATTTTAATTTTGAAAATACTCCTCATTCGGCTTCTATAGGCGTTGGCTACACTGGACATAATTTCTACATGAAAGGTACTTATCTCGCTGAACCTCACGGCGATGTAACAAAATTCGTCAATGTTCCTCATGACTATAAAAGAAGTAAGATAAATACCAATTATATTGATATCCCTGTAGAAGTGAGCTTCAGATTCGCAGATAAATTTAAGATAACAGCAGGTTTTAAATTCGGTATCTTAGCTTCAGGAAAAACAAAATATGTAGGCGAATTGTATAACGATGATCAGATTTATAGAGTTAAGTATTTGAAAATAGATAACTTAGAAAAATATGTGTACTCTGTTACTCTGCGAGCTGCTTATAGAAGCGTTCATGTGTTTATGTCTTATCAATTCTCAGATACATTTAAAACTGGTCTCGGCCCTTCAATCAAACCAATCTCAGTCGGTATCGGCGTGAGACCTTTTTAACGATTAAAATTACTTCTCTACAAGATAAAATACAAAGTCATCATTAATAAAAATCCTACAGCGAATCCTACATAAACCTGTGATTCACTGTGGGATTTTAAGTATAATCTCGCTGAGCCGACAAAACCGGAAATCAAAATGCTTGCTATAAAATAAGGTAGGAAAATCTTGACTGAGACAGTCGTCATTATAAAAAGCATGGCGACAAAAGCTCCCCAACCGACGCCGTGCATACTTATCTTCCACCAGATGTTGACCCAAAAAACGACAACACATAAAAGCAGGTCGCAAATCAAATAGAAGTTGTATAATCCTAAAGCAATGATTCCGTTGAAGAAACGACTCGTGGCGTAAAGAAAAATCACCATCACAAAAAGAGGTATGAACCTGTCTTCTCTTCTCTCCATGGTGATGGATTTTATTATCTTAATTTTTTTTAATAGTAATAAAGACAAAGCCGGCAAGACAAAGGTCGTTCCGAATATCACAGCAAGGCAAATGTCTTCTCTGATAAAAGATATTTTACATATTCCTGAAGTCATGAATATCAAGAACATCCATGTCGGTAAGAAAATAGGGTGCGTTATTATAGATAAGATTTTGGCTAACTTATTCATAAATTATGAATTAAAGTTCCTTGCGAAGACGTGCTACTGGAATGTCTAACTGCTCGCGATATTTGGCAATGGTACGACGTGCGATATTGTAGCCTTTCTCTTTTAAAATCTGAGCTAAGACATCGTCAGTCAATGGCTTGGACTTATCTTCCTGTTCTATGCAGTCCATGAGGATTTTCTTTATCTCGCGTGTCGAGACTTCCTCGCCATCGTCGTTGGTGAGCGATTCGCTGAAGAAGCTCTTCAAGGAGAATGTGCCGTAAGCCGTCTGAACGTATTTGCTGTTAGCGACACGCGAAATTGTCGAAATATCAAGTCCTACTTTTTCTGATATGTCTTTAAGAATCATAGGTTTCAGCTTCGTCTCATCGCCAGTTAGGAAATATTCTTTCTGGTAATTCATGATGGCTTCCATCGTCACATAGAGAGTGTTATGTCGTTGCTTAACAGCCTCTATAAACCATTTCGCCGACTCGATTTTATTCTTGACGAAATTGATTGCTTCCTTATTGGTCTTGTTGTTTTTCTGTTTCGAGAAGTCATTCAACATCTCAATATAATCTCTATTTACGTGAAGCTCAGGCGCGTTACGCGAATTGAGACTTAATTCCAACTTGCCACAATTGTTGTAAATCGTGAAATCCGGAATGACGTAATTGGAACGATGTGAACTTCCGACGGTGCCTCCGGGTTTTGGATTGAGTTTTAGAATCTCTTTGAGTGCGGCACGAAATTGTCGCTCGCTGATGCCACTTTTCTTCACGATTTTATCGTAATGTTTTTTCGTGAACTCGCTGAAATACTGCTCGATAATGAGAATCGGAAGCGAATAATCCATGTCTTCGTCATTTTCTTCCTGAAGACGTTTGAGTTGTATGAGCAGACAATCTTGAAGGTTTGTCGCGGCGACTCCGGCAGGATCGAAGTCTTGTATTATATGAAGCACTTCCGTGACTTCTTCTTCGCTGACATCGAGATTCTGAGTAAAAAGCAAATCGTCGATGATGCCTGAGATGGGACGGCTAAGATAACCGGAATCGTCTAAGTTACCAATGATATAAGTTCCTATCTTATATTTCTTCTCGTCTAAATTCCTATATCCAAGTTGCTGAATTAAAATATCTTGAAAACTCTCCTCATTAGATATAGGTGCTTCATAACGTTCGTCGTCGGGACTATAGTTATTGGTTCTCAGTTTATATGCAGCGTCGTCATCATCGTCATCTTGCATATAATCGTCGAAGTCGGAAAGAGGATCGTAGTCGTCGTCACTGTCATAATCTTGATTGTCGTCAAAGTCATTATCTTCATCGTTATGAATCTCGTCTTCAACGACTTCATTCTCTTTCTCTTCTAAAGCAGGATTTTCCTCTATCTCCTCTTTGATGCGCGAGCTGAGTTCCATAGTAGGAATCTGCAACAGCTTCATGAGGAGAATCTGCTGCGGCGATAGCTTCTGTAGCATCTTTTGTGTCTGTGTCAGTCGTTGTGAGGACATAGAAGAAAATCCTTAATATTTATTTAGAATTAATATTCACAGTTTTTAGGAGTACGAGGGAATGCGATGACGTCGCGGATGTTACCCATACCGGTGATGAACAGCATAAGACGCTCGAAGCCAAGTCCGTAGCCAGAGTGAGGCACTGAACCAAAACGGCGTGTGTCTAAATACCATTCCATCGACTCTTGTGGAATGCCCACTTCTTCCATACGTTTGAGCAATTTGTTAAGGTCTGTCTCACGTTCTGAACCGCCGATAATCTCACCGATGCCAGGGAATAAGACGTCCATAGCTCTTACGGTCTTGCCGTCTTCGTTTTGTTTCATATAGAAAGCCTTGATTTCCATCGGATAGTCGGTCAATATAACAGGTCTCTTGAAATGTTTCTCGACAAGATAACGTTCATGTTCCGATTGCAAGTCGACGCCCCAACCTGTGACAGGATATTGGAACTTACCTTTTTTGTTGTAGTTGCTATTTCTGAGAATATCAATAGCTTCGGTGTATGTCAATCTCTGGAATGGATTTTCTAAGATGAAATGTAACTTCTCTATCAACTCCATCGATTTCTCTTCAGCTTTCTTATTCTTCTCTTCTTCCTGGAGACGTTTGCTTAAGAATTGAAGGTCGTCCATGCAGTTATCCAAAGCATATTGTATCAAGAATTTAAGCATCTCTTCTGCTAAGTCCATATTGTCGTTGATGTCATAGAATGCCATCTCAGGTTCAATCATCCAGAACTCTGCGAGGTGACGAGAAGTGTTTGAGTTCTCAGCGCGGAAGGTAGGACCGAAAGTGTAAATTTTACCCATTGCTGTTGCTGCGAGTTCGCCTTCAAGCTGACCTGACACTGTGAGGTTTGTAGCTTTACCAAAGAAGTCTTGTGAGAAGTCGATTTTACCTTCTTCAGTCTTAGGCAAGTTGTTGAGATCTAATGTTGTCACTTGGAACATTTCGCCAGCGCCTTCGCAGTCGGAAGCTGTGATAAGAGGAGTGTGGATGTTGTAGAAACCTCTGTCGTTGAAGAATTTATGTATTCCGAAAACCATGGCGTGACGCAAACGCATGATGGCGCTAAAAGTGTTGGTACGGAAACGGAGGTGAGCTATCTCGCGTAAAAATTCCAAAGAGTGTTTCTTAGGTTGTAACGGATATTTTTCCGGGTCTGCCGCTCCGATGAGCTCGATGCTTGTCACGTTCATCTCTACGTTTTGTCCGCTACCAGCAGATTTTACTAAGTTACCGACTGCTGAAACAGATGCGCCAGTATGCATCAAAGCGAGATTTTCTTCTGGAATGACATTAAGGTCGATGACCAACTGGAGATTGTTGATGGTAGAGCCATCGTTCAAAGCTATGAAAGCTACGTTTTTACTGCCGCGTTTGTTACGCACCCAACCCTTGACATTTATCTCTTTGTCAAGCTCTTGCATTTGCAATGCTTCTTTAATTTCTGTACGTTTCACTTCTATATATGTTTAAAATTATTCCTAATCAAATTAACTCACAAAGATAAGAAAAAGTCTAAAGTCTAAAGTCAAAAGGCGAAAGATTTTTTCTTATTTTTGCAAAATGATGATGAATGATAGTTTCGACATAAAACGATGGATTGAAAATCCCGATGAGCTACTGCTTATTGCTGGTCCTTGTAGCGTTGAAAGCAGGGAACAATTTTTTGATGTCGCGACAAAACTATCGGAATTACAGCAGGTTAATGTTTTACGCGGAGGTATCTGGAAACCAAGAACGCGTCCTAACGGTTTTGAAGGTATAGGAGAGGAGGGCTTGAAGTGGATGAAGGAGATTTCACGAGTTACAGGATTTCCCGTCATGACGGAAGTCGCTATGTCTCAACATGTTGAACTTGCTCTGAAATATGACATCGACGCACTTTGGATTGGAGCTCGTACTGTGGCAAATCCATTTTCGATGCAGCAACTCGCTGATGCTCTGCACAACTGCGACATTCCTGTCTTCGTAAAAAATCCTATCGCTCCCGATATCAAACTCTGGATCGGAGCTTTTGAACGCCTCGCTTCATCAGGGCTGAATCATCTCGCGGCAATACATCGCGGCTTCCAAGATATTAACGCCTCGCCTTATCGTAACAACCCGCGATGGGAGATTCCTATTGAGCTCCATCGTCAAAATCCTGAAATACCTATTATCACCGATATAAGTCATATCTGCGGATGCCGCGATTTGTTGCGACAAACAGCACAGAAAGCTTTGGACCTCGCGACAAACGGTCTCATGATAGAATCGCATTGCAATCCGGAGATAGCATTGACCGACGCTGAACAACAAATCTCTCCGGAAAATCTTAAATCGCTGATTTCTAATCTCATTATTCATAAACCTAAGTCTAATAATGCGAATTTTCTCCTTCATGAGCTTAGAAATCAAATTGATAGCATTGATGACGAACTTTTGAGCCTCTTGGCTAAAAGAAGTGAGATTTCTACAAAAATAGGTGTTGTGAAAAAAGAGAATAATCTTACTGTGCTTCAGCTCGATAGATGGAATACAATACTCTCAAATTACATAGAAAAAGGAAAAAATCTCGGTCTTAATGGAGAAATAGTTAAAGAAATTTTTGAATTGATACATAAAGATTCTATCGACAGACAGCTTTGAGAATGAGAAACATCTGGTTTTTGTTGTGTTTATTTCTATTAACATCCTGTACGGACACATCGAATGTGTCCACTTTAACATCGAATGTGTCATCATCAAATATCTCTGATTTTCTTATTCGTATCGGAGGTGAAAAGGCGGCTATGAAATTAGAGCTCGTCGTCGATGAAAGTCTTTCTGCTAACGGAAAGGATGTCTTTATCATCACTTCTAAAAATGAAAAGCCTTGCATTAAAGCTAACTCCATCTTGGCGATGACGACGGGTATCAACTGGTATCTTAACCATTATGCTAACATAAATATATCGTGGAATCATCTTACTATTGATGATATTGAAAATCATGACTTTCCTGTCCCGATTAAAGAAGAACGCCACGTATGCGATGCCGACTATCGCTATTATCTGAATTATTGTACCTTTTCATATTCGATGTCGGTTTGGACTTGGGAACGTTGGGAGAAAGAGATAGATTGGATGGCTCTTCATGGCATCAATATGCCACTTCAAATCGTTGGACTCGATGTGGTGTGGATGCGGTTGCTTACTGAATATTACGGATATACTTTTGAAGAAGCCAACGACTTTATCGCAGGTCCTTGTTTTCAGGCTTGGTGGGGAATGAATAATCTTGAAGGCTGGGGCGGTAAGAATCCGAAATGGTGGTATGAACGTCAGGCTGTTCTTTCAAGGAAGATTTGTGATAGGATGCGTGAACTCGGCATGCAGCCCGTGTTGCCTGGTTTCAGCGGTATGGTGCCGAGCGACTTCGCTGAGAAAACGGGTTATGCTTCTAATAGTCAGGGGCTTTGGTGTGGGTTTAATCGCCCTCATATCCTGAATCCTAATAGCGATGCTTTCAAGACAATGGCTGCTAATTATTACAAGGTGTTGAATGAAGTGATGGGAACATCGACTTATTACAGTATGGATCCTTTTCACGAAGGCGCTAATACTGAAGGCATCGACGTGCCTGCCGCATATAAAGCTATTGCTGAAGCGATGCAAAATGCTAACGACGACATCGAGGAGAAATGGGTGATTCAATATTGGCAATGGAATGCCGATCAATATCAAGTTCTCGACCAAGTGGAAAAAGGCGACTTGATAATTTTAGATTTGTTCTCTACGGCACATACTCATTTTCATGAATATAAAGGTCATGACGCAGTGTATTGCATGCTGCCTAACTTCGGCGGTCGCTCTGGATTTATGGGACGTTTTAATGGACTTATCGACGGTTATTTTGAAAATAAAAATTTACATTATAACATAAAAGGTATCGGTGCAACGCCAGAAGCTATCGGTTCTGTGCCGGTTTTATATGACATTTTGTATGAGCTTCCATGGCATGAAACGAAGCCTGATGCTAAAGAATGGATGAGAAATTATACTGTGGGTCGTTACGGTGAGGAGAATATTCTGGCTCAGGAAGCGTGGGAGTTGTTACGTAATTCGGCATTAGATTGTAAGACGACTTTACAAGGCCCGCATGAGGCTGTGATATGCGCAAGACCTTCTTTGTCAGTAGATAAGGTCTCTTCTTGGGGAGGAACGGAAATCTTTTATAATGCTGAAGATGTCGCAAATGCAGCGCAAAAATTATATGAAGCCGACGTCAAAGCTACGACAGAAATTCATAAGGATAATTATTGTTATGACTTGGTCGAAATATGGCGTCAAACTCTGACAGATAAAGCGTATTATTTGTTAAAAGAAATTAACATAGCTTATAATTCTGATGATAAGTTGATGTTTGAAAATAAACGCGATGAGTTTCTTAATTTAATTTTAGATATTGATAAATTGCTTAATACTAATGTTAATTTTATGTTAGGCAGTTGGACTTCTATGGCACGTGACATCGCTGATGAGATTGATGGAACAACGGAGTATGATAAGGATTGGTTAGAGTTTAATAACGCTCGCACTTTGATAACGACATGGGGCGATGAGGTCAATGCTGAACAGGGCGGCTTGCGTGATTATTCTTACAGAGCTTGGGCTGGAATGTTAAAGGATTTTTACTATCCTCGCTGGAAATATTATTTCGATAATAATATGCAAGAGCCATCAGAAGGATGGTTTGAAATGGAAAGAAAATGGGCTTTAGATAAAGATTTGAAATATTCTGACATCCCTTATGGCGACTCTCGAACTATTATTGAAGAGATAAAAAAAGCGCATCACTTTGAGTAATGATGCGCTAAAATTTTCTTTCGAAATCGTTATGCTTTCACTTGATTTTTACGTCTGTTTTTATCACCCCAAAGTCCGTAAACTTCACTTACATTACCTGCTGTGATGAACGCATTGATTTCATTTTCATTGATATATTTCATCAAGTCTGAAAACTCGTCTGTGCTTAAAAGAGCAACGAGCTCTACTTTCTTCTCGCCGCTGTAACCGCCTTCAACATTATAAAGCGTTACGCCACGATATAAATCGTTGATGATATATTGTCTGATTTTCTCGTGTTCTGGAGAGATGATGCAGACTTTCTTTCTTCTGTTTAAACTTGCTGTGAAATAATCGACAACCAAACCGTTGATCCATGTGCCAATCAAACCGATGATAACTAAACGAGCATCGTTGATTAAGAATGCTGTTGCACAGATACACCAACCTGCCACTGACACTGAGGTGCCGATGTCGAAATGTAAATATTTATTAACGATTTTAGCTAAGATGTCGAGACCACCTGTCGATGCGTTTATCTTGAATAAGACAGCCTGAGCTAAACTTAACAACAATACGAAGCAACATAAATCTAACCATAAGTCACCCATGATAGATGGAATCTCTGATGTCGGGTCGATGAATTTCTCGTATGGTAAATATTTTTCTAAAAGACTCATCAATGGTCCTAAAATAAGAGCTGTATAAACTGTCTTCGTACCAAATTCTTTGTTGATCAAAAGGTAAGCTAAAATCAAAAGAATGGCATTGATGACAAATATTACTGTTGATACGTTGAGCGGAAAACCGAAAAACTTCTCGCATACTCCACTGATGACGATTGAAAGACCAGAGATTGTACCGATGATGAGCTTGCTTGGCACAAGGAAATAATAAACTGCACAAGCCGTGACTATCATACCTACTGTCATGATAATCAGTTCAACCCAGAACTTCTTTGTTCCCAAGTAACTGATTGCTTCTTTAAAATCAAATTTGAAATTCATACTGATTCTTTTTTGTTGTGCAAAAGTACAATATTTTATGATAGAAATTCATTTTAACAAACATTTTTCTTAGATTTGCAAAAAAGATTTTTTTATGAGAAAAATATCATTATTTCTGTTAACAATTTTGACCCTTGCTTCATGCGATAAAGGTGAAGTTTTTAAAGTAGAAAACATAATTCCAACTCCTAAGGAATTAACTGTCAATGACAATAAGTTGCATAATATCAATAAAGTCGTGATTTTAGAAACATGCGACAATCTTGTTTATCCTCAAAACAAAGATGAATATTATCTTAAAACAGAAAACGGCGATGTCGTTATTGAAGGTAATGAAGTCTGGGCAATGCAGACTTTAGCTCAGCTTGCCGACGAAAAAGGTCGCATTCCAGATGTGGAGATTCACGACTGGTCGGCTTATCCTTTCCGAGGCTTCATGCACGACACGGGACGTAACTTCCAGACGATAGAGATGTTGAAAGAGACCATCGACTTGATGTCGTTATATAAGATAAATTATTTCCACTGGCATCTCACCGACAATCCGGCTTGGCGAATCGAATGCAAGGTTTATCCTCAACTAAATGACGCTCAGTATCAGCGTCCAGGTCGCGACTGCGGAAAATTTTATACTTACGATGAGATTCGCGAGCTGATAGCTTACGCCAAAGAACGTGGCATCACCGTCATGCCGGAAATCGACATGCCAGGACATTCGGCTTATTTCAGAAACGCTTTCGGTTTTTCTATGGACTCTGAAGAAGGAATGAAAGTCTTGGAAGAATGTATCGCGGAGTTCTGTGAAGAAATTCCAACTTCTATGTGTCCTTATCTTCATATAGGCTCCGATGAGGTCTACATCGCCGACCCTAAAGGTTTTATGAAATTTACTGAAAATCTTTGTAAGAAACATGATCGCATTGCGATGGCTTGGGATCCAGGACTTCCTTCCGACTCAACGACGGTACGTCAGATATGGAATACCGCCGCTGGCTCCAACGCTGCCCAGACTAAAAAAGGCGGTAAATATGTAGATTCTTTCATGGGTTATCTTAATTATTACGATCCAATTTATTTCACTAACAAAGTCTTCTTGCATAAAGCC
>JAZOCI010000135.1:0-3005 GCA_045596465.1 Bacteroidales bacterium
CATGGCTACGATCCGACTTAACAACTAAAATATTATAAAATTATGGCAAATCACATTACAGACGCTACTTTTGAAGTAGAAGTATTACAAAGCGAAGTTCCAGTTATGGTAGATTTTGGCGCAGCATGGTGCGGACCTTGCAACATGATCGCTCCTTATATGGATCAGTTGGCAGAAGAATATGCTGGTAAAGCTAAGGTTTTCAAAGCTGACATCGACGAATGTCAGGGCTTGGCAGCTAAATATCGCATCATGAACGTTCCTACAGTCCTTTATTTCAAAGACGGCCAAGTAGTTGACAAAAACGTTGGCGGTGCTGCAAAACAAGTTTTCGAAGATAAATTGAAGAAACTTATCTAATATAAATGCCAATAGAAGTCAGCAATATTGCTCAACTGGGAAGCCTTGAATTCTTAGCTCGACAAATTGTGGAAGGTTTTATAACCGGTCTTCATAAAAGTCCTTTTCACGGTTTCTCAGTTGAATTTGCTGAACATCGTCTTTATAATACAGGAGAACCGACCAAAAACATCGACTGGAAACTTTACGCGAGAACCGAGAAACTTTTCGTAAAACGTTATGAAGAAGAAACCAATCTCCGCTGTCAGATCGTCATCGACAAAAGCTCGAGTATGTATTTCCCTGTGAAAAACAAACTCGATTTCAATAATCTTAACAAACTTTGGTTTTCAGTATATAGCAGCGCGGCTCTCATCGAGATGATGCGCCGTCAACGCGATGCCATAGGGTTGTCGACATTCGATAATGATATTGCCTTGCATACTCCAGCAAAACTATCAAGAGTTCATCTTAATATGATTTATAACGAACTCGAGAAACTGATGCTTCCTTACGAGAAAAAAGATATGTGCCAGACCGACACGGTTCAATGTCTTCACAAAATAGCGGAGATGACGCACAAGAGAAGTCTCGTTGTCATTTTCAGCGATATGCTCGATAATCTCGACAATTATAAAGAAATGTTCGCCGCACTCGAACATCTTCGCTACAACAAACATGAAGTGATACTTTTTCATGTGTTCGACTCGCTTCTTGAAGAGAAATTAGAATACGAAAACCGACCTCATCGTTTTGTCGACTTAGAAACAAGTGAGACGTTGAAACTTAACCCTGTTGAGATAAAAGAAAAGTATGAGAAGATAATGACCGCAAAGAAAGAAGAACTGCTGCGTCATTGTTATCAATATCAGATAGATTATGTTGAAGCTGATATAAATAAACCTTATAATCAAATACTTACATCTTATCTTATCAAAAGAAGTAAAATATTATAAACCGAATTTATTAACAATTTATGTTAATAATTATTATATATTTTTTACTTTTAAATAACACTTTTTTTAGATATATTTGCGACTCGAAAAAGTGATTAAAAGTTAAAATATTATGTCAATCATTAACCTTAAAGAAAAAAAATACAAATGGCACTTCGTCAATATCGGAGGCTCGGCACGCGTTAGAATTAATTCTGGCGAAGACATCGCTCATCTCGGAGAACTCGATCCTAAAATGTGGACGGTTTTGTCATGCCCTACAACAGGTCTCGAAATTGATGATAAAAGCTTGAATTACATGGATTGCGATGGCGATGCGAAACTTCGTATCAACGACGTTGTCTGTGTAGCTCAATGGATTACAAATGTGTTGAAAGATAAAGACCTTGTTTTAAAAGGAGAAGATTCTATCGACATCAACATGATTAACACCGAAGATGCAAACGGAAAGAAATTGTATTCGTCAGCAAAGCAAATCCTCGAAAACCTTGGTAAAGAAGGAACTGTAATTTCTTTGGCTGACACAGCCGACATCACCGCTATTTTCGCGAAGACACGTTTCAATGGCGATGGCGTCATCACAGAAGCATCAACCGATGATGAAACACTGAAAGCTACTATAGCAGCCGCTGTAGCCACTACAGGTGGTGTTGCTGATAGGAGTGGAGCTCAAGGCGTTAATGCCGATGGTATAGAAGCATTTTACAAAAACCTTAACGATTATGTCGCATGGAATGATGCTGTTGTAGAAGCTCCTTTCGGAGATAAGACAGATGCTGTGATAGAAGCTTATAACGCATTGGACGCCAAAGTAAAAGACTTCTTTATGCGTTCAAAATTAGCAGCTTTCTCTCCAGATAGCACCGCTACATTAGACGTACAGACTACACGCATTGACTCTATCAGCGCAGAAAACTTATCGACAAAAAATGATGAAATCGCCGCGTATCCTTTGCTACGCATTAATGGCAAATTAGACATAGATTTGGATGGTGCTGTGAATCCTGCTTGGTCAAAATATTTTAACGTCATAAAAAACGTCGCTGTAGAAGAAAGCAAGACAACTCTTACTGAAGAAGATTGGAATGCGATAGGTGCAAAATTCGCGGCATTTACTGCATGGAAATCATCTAAAGCAGGAGCAGCAGTGGAAGGCCTTGGATTAGAAGCTGTTAAAAACTTTATAGAACAAGATAAAAAAGCACAACTCCTTGAAATAGTTGCACAGGACCTTGCTTTAAAAGAAGAAGCGGAAAACATAGAACTCGTAGATAAATTCCTTTATATATATCGTGATTTCTATAAACTCCTTAAGAATTTCGTCACCTTGCACGATTTCTTCGATAAAGACAAAGATACTAAAGCGATATTCCAATCAGGAACTCTTATCATTGACCAAAGAGCTTGTAAGTTCTGTATGAAAGTCAATGATACAGCGAAACATAGTGCTTCTGCAGGTCCGAGCGGAATGTATATGGTATATTGCGATTGTACGACAAAAACAAAACCTGGAAAATTACAGATTGCAGCAGCTGTGACAGTAGGCGACATCGGTGCATTGTCTGTCGGAAAAAATGGTATCTATTATGACAATCAAGGTCTTGAATGGGACGCTGTCATCACTAAAATCGTCGATAATCCTATCAACATCTCACAATCATTCTGGTCACCTTATCGCAGAATGGCAACAGCTATAGAAAACCTCATCAA
>JAZOCI010000136.1:0-8014 GCA_045596465.1 Bacteroidales bacterium
TGGACAAGATAATATTGATAGATTCTGTAGTGAAGATTTATTATTCATTACAAAAAATAATGGACTAAGAAGAGATTTGCTAGAAGAGGAAAAGGAAAAAGCAAAAGCAATAACAGATTTGATATTAGATTGGGGACAAAATCAAGATGGAACGGATGAATTAAAATCTATCTTTGATATTAAAAATGACACTAATATTTTTGACAATCCCAAGCCTCATACTTTGATTGCAAATCTGATCAAATCAACAATGCTGCAAGATCCAATTGTTTTAGATTTCTTTGCTGGTTCGGGTACTACGGGGCATTCTGTTTTAGAATTAAATTATGATAATGCACAGTTTATCCTTTGCCAACTCAATGAAATTACAGAAACAACGCCTAATGGAATCGCTTACGATGTTACGGCTAAGAGGCTCAAACGTATAATGACAGGTGAATGTTACGATGGAACAAATGATTTTGAGTGGATAAAAAAGAATGATTCTTTTGGTGGTAATCTTGATGTGTATGAAATAGAACATGTCTCTAACTTTGAGCATATAAAAGGGAAAACGCCTTTTGATGTGATTGACGAGACTCTTTACGGAATGAATAAATTTGATTCTTTGCAAGATAAAATAGAATGGATTTGTTCAAATTTTTCTAATACTCAAAATATTGTCGAAAATCATAAAGATTGAATTATGCTTCAGGAAGTTATAGATGTTCAGAACAATGCCGTTAAGAACTTGGTAAGTAAAATTAATTCCAAAAAAGAAATAACATTTCGTGCACCTACAGGTAGCGGTAAGACAAGAATGATGGCGGATTTTATGAATCGAATAAGAATCGACAATCCTAATGTCATCTTTTTGGTTTCGACCTTATCGAAAGGTAATCTGGCGAAACAGAATTATGATGTCTTCAAAGAATGTTATGATAAGAAAATATATCCAGAACTTAATCCGTATCTTATCTCAACGGAGATAAATGGAGAAGAAAGTTTGTTTATCCCAACGGAATATAATGTTTATGTCCTGGCTCGTGACCTGTATAAAAAAGGCGGGAAATTGATGCAAGGTTCCATGATTAACTTTCTTGATACGATAAGCTCAAATCTTTTTGGAAACGGACTTAACAAAACAATTTATCTCATCAAAGATGAATGTCATCAGGCAACAAACAATCTTGATACTCTTTCGGATAAATTTTTCACGAAGATTATAAATGTTTCTGCAACACCAAATACTAAAAGAGGTCAGAATCCAGATGTCGAGATAAGTGACGATGAGGCTGTCAATGTCAAACTGATTAAAAGAGTTGAGTTTGGACCAGATGAAGATACGGTGGAAGATGCTATTTGTAAGTTCGAGGAAATTAAAGAAAACTATCGAAATCTGCTGGGCGTAAATCCTTGTCTTATCATTCAAATATCGAATAAGGAAAAGGCGGAACAGGAGTGGTTTGAAATAGAGAATATTCTGAATAAAAAAGAACATCAGCATCTGAAATGGATGTCGATTGTGGATAAAAAGGAAAAATGTAAGACGAATGATAAAATTGGAAAACTTCCTATTGATAAATGGAAAGAATACGCAAGAGAGAATTCGTCAACTATTGATATAATAATCTTTAAGATGGTTATTTCTGAGGGTTGGGATATCCCGCGTGCGTGTATGCTTTATCAAGTCAGGGATAGTAAGAGCGTTCAGTTGGATGAACAAGTCATTGGACGAGTCCGTCGTAATCCTCGACTGCTCGACTTTGAGAACTTATCTGTTGAAGCGCAGAATCTTGCTATGACAGCATGGGTCTGGGGAATAATGCCAAAGAACTTTAAGAAATCATATCAGGTAAAGTTGTTCGGTGAAATTGACGATATTCCTTCAGCGGTAAAGATAAAAACTACAAGATTGAAAAATCTTACACAAAGAGCTGATTTTGATATAGAAAAGTTTATAAATGACAAAAAAGAACCTCAACCTCGAACAAGTATCTTTAAGTTATATTCGAAATTGCAGAAGTGCGACAATGAAATAAAGAAGATGTGTTATGAATATGCAGGTGATGACATCGGAAAATGGTTGTTGTTTTGCGAGCATATAGATTCTATTAGGAAAGAATACGACAATTATATATGTAATTACTCAGAAAGTATGGAAATTGTAAAAGATGAAAATGGTAATGATAAAGAAACTTCATTTCCTTTGACTTCTATGTATGCGGATAATATGGATAATTATCTGCGTATTTCAGATTGGGTATGGAAAAGAAAGGATGGAGGTAACAAATTTTCATTTGATAGCGAGGCGGAGAAAGACTGGGCGGAAATTTTGAAAGATATATCTGATAATAGTTTCGGAAAAACTGAGGTAGGAGAGCCGAACCCACATTATAGACAGATTAGAACTGATGGAACAATTGAACCAGAGCGTCTCAGTGACGAAAGCAAACATCTTTGGGGAAAGAATTTTTTAGTAAATTCTGAAATATGTTATGAATATTATCTGAATGGATTACATTCGTCATATCCAGATTTTATCATGAAAGATAAAAAAGGAAGACTGCATCTATTTGAAGTCAAGAGCGTGAATGACTCTAATGCAATTCGGGTAAATCCAGAAGAATACAAGGATAAAATAAGAGCGTTAAAAGAATGTTACCGACAATGTTCAAAATTGCTCGATTATTATTTCTATTTGCCTGTTCTTAAAGAAGACTGTTGGCATATAACAAGGTTATACAAAGGTAATGAAGATACAATTACCGATGATATGTTCACACAGGAGTTGAGCGAGAATTGAAGTAGTAACTTCATTCGTATCTCATTCGAGACAAGTTCGGAAAACTGTAATCTATATGTTAAAAAAGATTAACATTATTTCTCTTGACAGAGAGGAGGAAAGAGTGTATCTTTGCAAGGTAACTTTAAATACAAAATTTATGACAAAGAAACAAGCATTACAATTATTTGAGCAGAAGAAAGTCCGCACAATCTGGGACGAGGAACAAGAAAAATGGTATTTCGCAATCGTTGATGTTGTCGCTGTTTTGACGGAAAGTGTGGATCCACAATCGTATTGGAGAAAATTAAAACAACGCCTAAAAGAAGAAGGTAACCAAACCGTGACAGATTGTCACGCTTTCAAACTTCAAGCAGCTGACGGCAAGATGCGACTTACGGATGTTGCTGATACAGAACAACTGTTTCGTCTGATTCAGTCGATACCGTCGCCAAAAGCGGAGCCTTTCAAGATATGGATGTCGCAGGTAGCAAGCACACGCCTCGAGCAGATGCAAGACCCAGAACTCTCCATCGAACAAGCCATGCTCGACTACAAACGTCTCGGCTATTCCGATTCGTGGATCAACCAACGACTGAAAAGCATAGAGATACGCAAAGAACTGACCGATGAATGGAACCGTACCGGTGTGACGGAGAATTATCAGTATGCGACACTTACAGATATTATCACAAAAGAATGGAGCGGATTCAAGACTAAGGAATACAAGCATTTCAAAGGATTGAAGAAGGAAAGTCTTCGTGATAATATGACAAATGTAGAATTGGTTCTTAATAGTTTAGCGGAAGCGTCAACGACGGAAATATCCAAGGAGAAAGACCCTTCAGGATTTGAAGAAAGCAAGGTGGTTGCAAAAGAAGGAGGAGAAGTCGCCAAGATAGCGCGTGAACAGTTAGAGGCTAAGATAGGGAAAAGCGTCATCTCACATAGAAACGCCAAAGACTTTCTTCAGCTGCCAGAAGAATGAAAAATAAAGAATTTTCAGTTCGCGACACTAAACTTTCAATTACAGACATCCGTGCCCATTTGTGTCATCAGTGGGGAATATTTTTCTCCCACGGATTTGTTTTCTTGGCAGCCGCTATGCGTTAGGGATTGGAGCGGCATCCTTTTGGAGCTTTCTTTTTGGAGCGGGAGAGGATTGAGGAATAGAACATGAATTTTAAGAGCGGGGAGAGCGAGAAAAGATATAGCGGAAAGCCCGACGGCGGAGCCGGAACGCCCACATTAATGCATAATTCATAATTCACAATGCATAGTGTATAATTTTCATCAACTTTCAATGACAGAAATCAGTCTTATCTGTAGTTAAAACCTTCTTCGTATCACATTCGGGACATATTCGGGACAAGTTCGGAAAAGATACGCGCCGATACACGCGATACGTGGAGATATAAAAAAACATTAGCGTAAATTTCGCGCCCTTTCGCGGACAAATAATCCGTACCCATCAGTGTCAATTTGTGGGCTTAAATTTCTCTCCCACAAATTCAACGGATTTTCACGGAATTTTATTAACTTTGCGCAATGTGAATTATCTGATAACATAAATACCATAATCTATGAAACTGACAAAGAATGAAGCCGAAAAGAAATTATATGAGACTTTCAGAATAGAGCATTTCTATGATGAGCAATGGGACGCTGTAAAAAGAATACTTGATGGCGAGCGCGTCTTGATGATCCAGAAAACTGGTTTTGGAAAATCACTCTGCTATCAGTTCCCTGCGACACTATTCGATGGAATCACCGTGATATTTTCACCACTTATAGCTCTTATGAGAGATCAGGTGCGGAAACTCAACGAGTTAGGTATATCTGCTCGATATATTAATTCGGAACAGTCACATGAAGAAAACACAATGAATATTCAAGATGCCATTGATGGTAAAATAAAAATATTATACATCGCTCCAGAACGTCAGGAAAATCAGCAGTGGATAGAGGCGACTCGTAAGATGAAACTCTCGATGGTTGTTGTTGATGAAGCTCATACCATCTCGGTCTGGGGGCATGATTTCCGTCCTGCTTTCCGTCGTATTATCAACTTGGTGAAATTGTTGCCAAGTCATTTGCCTGTTCTCGCGACTACTGCAACAGCAACAGAGCGTGTACAAAATGACATAGAACGTCAAATAGGCGGAAATATCACAACTGTCAGAGGCAGTTTGAATCGTCCTAATTTTAAGTTGTATGTGATAAAAGTAAAGTCGGAAGATGAGAAGATGATATGGCTTGCTCAAAACCTTAATGATATAGAAGGTACGGGACTTATATACACAGGAACTCGTGTCAATACAGAAATATATGCAAAATGGTTGAGATACTGTGATATAGACGCGGTAGATTACAATGCGGGATTAGATGCTGAGACGAGAAAACAGATTGAAGAAGATCTGATGACAAATAGTCACAAGTGTTTCATATCAACAAATGCTCTTGGAATGGGAATCGACAAGGCGGACATTCGCTTTATAATTCATACACAGATGCCGGCTTCTCCAATTCATTACTATCAGGAAATCGGCAGGGCTGGTCGTGACGGTAAACCAACAATCATATTATTGTTTTACAATGAGACTATGAACGATGGGGGAATAGAGGAAGATTTTAAATTGCCAAAGTCTTTCATCGAAAACGGTCGCCCTGATACTATATTTTATCACAAAGTTGTTGAATATCTTAAAGAAGAACCGTTGAGTGAACATCAATTGATGAAGTCGTGTAATCTTAAACAGACGCAATTCAGAGTCATAAAGGCAGACTTGATAGATCAAGGTATAATAAAGGAGGTTTTGTATAACAGAAGTAAGAAATATGAATATCAATACAATGCTAAACCTTTAGATACAAATTCATTCGAAAATCTTAGAGATGCAAAAATGCGGGACCTTGGGGCAATGCGAAGTTATGTCTACACGAATAAGCCGCGAATGCAATTTCTATGTGAGTTTTTAGATGATAAATCGGAAGTTAAATATAAAAACTGCGACAACTCCAATCTTAATCCATTGACAATTAATGTAAATGACTATTGGAAAGATAAAATATCAGAATTTAGAGAGACGTATTTTCCAGTACTGAATGTAATTGAAACTACATCAAAGAAGATGAAAGATGATGTGAAATGGTCGGTCAATGTTCCTGCATATAATCAGATAGACATTTATAAAAACGATATTCTCTTCAAATCTTACATAAATTGTATAAATTGGAACGATTTTTCTGTAGAGGAACAGAATCATATAAGACTTATGATAGAAAGTCATCATAATAAGAAGTCTCATATAATCAATGGAGTAGCAGCTTCTTATTATGGAGTTTCAAATGTTGGCAATGCAATACATCGTTCAAAATACGAAAATGGAGGCGACTTCCCTGATTTTTTGTTGAAATTAACATTAAAAGCTTTTAGAAAAACATTCAAGAATCAAAAATTTGATTTAATTTTGTACGTTCCTCCGACGAGTTCAGGTGACCTTGTGAAAAACTTTGCAATTAAGATGGCATCGGTATTGAAGATAGATATCGGTCATAACTTGATAAAAAACAGAACTACGGAGGAACAGAAGATATTTCAAAATGCTTATAGCAAAAGAGATAATGTTGCTGATGCTTTTGATTATGAGTTGGTCTCGGAAATCAGAGGAAAGAAGATACTTCTGATAGACGATATTTTCGATAGCGGAGCAACGGTAAAAGAAATAGGTAAAATGTTGACAAGTTATGGAGCCGAACTTATTGCTCCTATCACAATAGCGAAAACTGTTGGAGGTGAATTGGCATGAATCAGGAATTGACATATTGGGTCGCACTGACACATACACCCAAAATTTGGACATCAAGAAAAAATGAGATTATTGCACATTGTTTTAATCACGATAATAATATCATTGATTTCTTCGAGTCAGATAACTTCTTGGGCTTTAACTTAAAACAAGATGAGAGAGAATTGCTGTTGCAGACGAAATCGGAATTAGGTAATTATTCTTTTATGGTAGAAGAACTTTTAAACCAAGGATATGAGATCATTCCAATCATATCAGAAGAATATTCTCCGATTATGAAACAAAATCTGAAATACAATTCGCCGATAATCCTATATGTGAAAGGTAATAAAAAATTACTTGATAAACAATCTGTTGCCATTGTAGGGTCGCGTACGGCTAACGAATCGTCTTTGCAATTTACCGATAATATAGCAAAGAAAGTTACGTCAGATGATAAGGTGGTTGTGAGTGGTTTTGCAAAAGGTGTTGATAAACAAGCTCTCGATTCAGCCTTGAAATATGACGGGAAAAGCATCATCGTCTTACCACAAGGAATAACCACATTCTCATCTGGAATGAAGAAATATTATAAACAGATAATTAATGGAGAAGTCTTGGTGTTGAGTACATTTCATCCAAAACTTCCTTGGAGTGTGGATTTGGCGATGGCTCGAAACGCAATCATCTATGGATTGGCATCTGAGATATATGTTGCGCAATCAGATGACAGAGGCGGGACGTGGAGCGGTGTGAGTGATGGATTGAAGAAGAAAAGAAAGATTTTTGTGAGAGTCCCCACATCTAAAGAGAAATGCGCCAACAACAAATTAATAGAAATGGGAGCTTCACCTGTTGATATTGAAGGAAATCCTCTCAATAACAATATGCCAGAGAAAACATACGGTGTGCAGATGACACTGTTTTCATGATTCTTGAAAATGGATGTTTATTTAGTGTCAGTGGATTATAAATTCTCACAATATTCTGAAATAAAAGAATATTTCGTATCATTTCGCACCCATTCGTGGACAAATAATCTGAGAAATCTGCGTCATCTGTGGTTAAATAAATAGAGCCCATTTACGGACAAAAATCATTGCGTTTCTCTGCGCCTTTGCGTGAGAAATTAATTTATTTTCATCTTTAAAAACAAAGAAAAAATCCTTATATTTGTCGTCATTCCGATGTGAGGTGTTCGCGTCGTTTTTTTTGATTGAGAATTAAAAAAATAAACAAATATAAAATTAACGTGATGAGTAAATTAGGCTTAGATTTTGAAAAAGTAGCTAAGGCTCGTAAGTTGGCGAAAAACATTGCCGACGATGTACAAGGTTTTGTGGAACAATATACAACCGTCGCCGTAGAACGTACTCTGTGTCGTCTCATCGGCATCGACGGCATCGACGATAATCAGGTGCCTCTGCCAAATGTCGTCGTCGATACTTTGAAAGACGCTGGC
>JAZOCI010000137.1:0-26655 GCA_045596465.1 Bacteroidales bacterium
ATAAGGGTATTTATCATTACCACTATTATCTTGTCCTTGATCGTTGCATGTCTTAAATGCGATGCTTTCAATAGTGCCGCTCGCTTTATCTATTTCTTCAGCAGTATAATAAAACTGCGTAATGGCATACTCGTAATTATTGTAAATAGGAGTATACATACTGGTTGTACTTGTAAACCCACCAACAGTATCGTTAATGGTAACTGTTTCTTGTGCTTTAAGGTTTCCAAACAAACCCAAAACGCACATTACTGTAAATAGTAAAAGTTTTTTCATAATATTAAATTTTAAGATTAAGTTTCAAATTAATCAGATTTTTCGCCATAAGACAGAGATTTTGCCTTAAAAAAAACATTGTCTCATTGCGACAGCAAAAGTAATAAAAAGAATTTGAATTTCAACACAAATGATATTTTTTTTTGATGCTAATTTTTGAAACAATGGGAATATGTAAGGTTTGATTAAAAGTTAATTTTTATCTTTGCATTATGAAAAATTTCCTTTCCATATTATTGCTGATATTGTTAATGAACATTAACATTTCTGAAATCAAATGTCAATGTCATTTCGATGTAAGCAATCACGACAATGAAATAAAAAACATTTTAGATAACAATCTCGATGGTTGTAATTATCTCATCGTCACGCCTAATAATCAAGGCATCAGACAATGGGCTGACACGCTCGCGAGATTCCGCAACGAACAAGGCATCTTGACAAAAGTCGTCAGCATCAATGAAATCGGCGACAACCTACCATTTCAAATCAAAAAATATTTTAACGATATATATAAAAATTGGGACTTATCACCTTCTGCAATACTTCTCTTTGGCGACTATAGCCTCGATAAAACCAAAGGCATCGCCACTTTCTACCTCGACGACAACACTGAATCTGACCTCCCCTACCTCACCGACAACAAACTCGTCGATTTCAACGACGACAATCTTCCGGAAATCGTCATCGCCCGCATGCCTGTCGCAAACGCCGAACAAGCCGAACTGATGGTAAATAAAACTATTCGTTACGAGAGATTTCCATCTACAAATCCCGACTATTACAGTCGTCCCGTCACCGCCATGGGGTTTGAAGAAGCCCGATGGTTTCAACTGTGTTCTGAAGTCATCGCAGGTTATTTCGAGAAAATCGGCAAAGAACCCAATCGCTTGAACGCCGTCTTTTCCGGCAAACCCGATTCCATCTGGTCGTCGGCAGAAAGCACCAACAAAATCATAAATCATTTCGGACCTAAGGGATTGAATTACATTCCTTCCGACTTAAGACATCTGACAAATTGGGACGCCGACCAAGACGATTTATCCGAAGCCATCAACAATGGGACTTTCATCGTACAACACCGCGACCACGGACAATATCAGGCGTGGACGAATCCGTATTTCTCCAATAATGAGATAAATAAACTGAATAACGAAGACCTGACATTCATCATGTCGTCAAATTGCAGGACAGGAAACTTCAACTTCGGCAGTGGCGTAAACGATTGTTTTGCAGAGCGTTTCATGAGAGTCAAAAACGGAGCTGTCGCCGTCGTGGCGGCTTCTGAGACCTCCTATTCTTTCGTCAACGACATCTACGTCTGGGGAGTTTACGATTATCTGTGGAACGACTTCATGCCCGATTATGGCAATAACGACATAAATTTCAAATATCCGGCTTTCGCTAACGCCTACGGGAAATATTTCTTAGAACAGTCGTCATGGCATCATCTCTCGTATAACAAGAAAGTCACTTACAATCTGTTTCATTATTTCGGCGACGCATTCTTGCAGCTCAACACCGAGATGCCAAAAGAAATTAACATTTCATATCCTAAGGAAATATTAACAGATTGTTCATCTTTCACGATAGAAAAAGACGAAGATACAAGAGTCGCTTTCTCGCATGAAGGCAGAATCATCGCCACTTCATTCGGCGGTGACAGTATTATCAACATAAAGCCGTTTCAGTGCGAGACGAAGGTTAAAGTGGTGGCTACCAAGCAAAACCATTATCGTCACGAATCTTATATCAATGTCAGAAGCCATCTGAGCGATGATGAAATAAAGGTTTATCCTAATCCAACAAAAGAGGTTTTATTTGTTGAAAGCAGAGGCGTTGAAAGAATCGAGATTTATAATAACTTAGGACAGATGTTAATGGATATTAACAATTACGACAAAAGCGAGAGAATCGAAATCAATTGCGACATGCTAAAAAAAGGACTCTTTCATCTTCATATCATCTACGAAGATAAAAGAGTCGTCAAAAGTTTTATTGTCATGTAATGTCTAAAGTCTAATGACTAATTATCCTTTAGACTTTAGCCTTTCGTCATTAGACATCAATTAGACTTTAGCCTTTCGTCATTAGACATCAATTTACATTTTCCAATTTCGTATTATTACCCCATTTGTCTAAGTTGAAAGTCAAGCTGAAGCGCAATGTGCTTTCGAGCGGATTGGTACCTGAAGTTGCTGTGTTATTAACAGGGACGAGGTAAGAAACATCGATATTGAACACGTTGTATTTCAATCCGGCACCGAATGTCAAATAACGGCGATTACCTTTCATCTGAGCTTCGTGGAAGAAACCTGTTCTCACAGTGAAGATATTATTGTACCAATATTCAGCGCCTGCACCGATAGTAAATTCTTTCATTTCCTCTTTGAAACCGCCTGGAGCGTCGAAGAATGATTGGAATATACCTTGAACAGGACCGACGTTATCGTCTTTTCCTGCACCGACAACAGGCTCGCCGTTTTCATATATGATAGCACCTGTATTTGGGTCAGTAGCGTAAACTGGAGGTGTTGGAACCAACAATTTATTGAAATCGACTGAGAATGCCAATGAGTTATAATCGTCGATGTCTAATTTCAATGTTGGACCTAAACGAAGGTTTGTCGGAATGAAATCTTTTTCCAAATTAGCTTCATTATAGTTCATCTTAGAACCAATGTTTGTGATTGCGACGCCCCAAGAGAAGTTAGCGTCTAAGTTATTGAACCAATAAACATCTCTTGTATAGAACACCGAGACGTCTGCCGCTACAGAGATAGCAGCCTTTGAATAATCGGAAATTCCTTGTGTAAGATTCGAGTAGATGAAACGACCAGCGACAGCACCTGAGATATATTTACCTAACTTACGGGAATAAGCCACGTCGACAGACCATTCGTTAGGAGAATATGTTCCCAAATCGTAGTTGTTGTCATCTGTAAAATTAATGTCACCGAGGCTGAAATAGCGCAATGTTGCTGCTACTGTTGACTTAGGGCTCACGCGTTTTGAGACGCCGAGATATGCGATATTCATATCCGGGACCAATTTTCTCAGCCATGGACTATACGCTAAACCTACTGAGAAGTCATCTTCGATAAATGCATATTTAGCTGGATTCCAGTGCATTGAGTAAACGTCAGGAGAAGTTGAAACACCGACATCACCCATAGCCGACGATCTCGCATCTGGAGCAATCATCATAAATGGAACAGCTGTAGAAATAACATTATAATCCAAATTCTGTCCATAGATACCATCGATATGAATATTATCCTGTGCATTAATATTCACTGATGCAAAGAGCATCACAAACAACAAAGTAAAAATCTTAATTCTTTTCATATTCTTAAATAAAATAATTTTTCAATTAACGTGTGAATAAATCTATTATTGTATTCTTTTTAAATATCTCGGAAAAATACTCTGCAAATATAATAATTATTTAATTATCAATTTAGAATATCCTGAGGTTTCTTCTTTTTGTGATTTTTTTATCGTCACATTATATATATATATACCTGCGCTCAAGGTCGCTCCTCCGTCACTTCTGCCGTCCCATCTTATTGGATTGCTCCTCGCCGTAGTGCCATAACAATGTTCCTTTATAGTCCTAACCAATTGTCCCATAACATCATAAATCCTTATTTCAACATCAAACTCATTATCTTTCTGATTATGATCGAAAACGAAATTGGTATTATCATCCATAGGATTAGGATAATTAGTGACATTTTCTATGTTGATAATCTTGCTTTTAACGACATCAAAACGAATCGTTGCTGTATTGGAATTATTGTAAATATCACAAGCTCTTAATGTTAAAAGATGTTCACCCTCATTCAAGTCGTAGAGTTTATACGACAGCGTTCCGAAATCATCATTTGATATAGGTGCGCTATAGAATTGATTGAGCGTATATGTCTTGTTCGTCGCGCCTGAAAGTGTCGCCGTTATATCATGACCGATTCCAGCACCCGACGTATTTATACCGTTGTTATCTTTCAGATATACCAAAAGAAGCGGATTTTCATTCGTTATGGAGCCTTCAACAAAACGATCATCGTCGATAAACAGTTTTATTTCCGGGCCGACATCATCAGAATCGACATTTTCATTCAGCCCGCCCACGATTATGTTGGAATACGAGCCACAAGCATCTGTGGTCTCGCTGTTGGCATAAAGACTTATCAAACCTTTTCCATAGCTGTAATTAATATCTTTAGGCAAGGTTATATCAGCAGAAAACGTTCCATTGACGACTTGAGCTTTACCTGTGAAAATCATACTGTTTCTCAATTTATAGGTAAACACATTAGTCTCATTTCCATAGGTTTTGTATGTAACATCTTTATCATAAACATTTACGCTCAACAATCCATTGAAATCAGTGAGGTGAGTTCCTGAAGGATCATTAACTACACCTTTTATATTAATGGTCTGCAACGCTTTCAAAGTGTCGGGTTGAGCTACGTCATGCTCGTTTATTGATGTTATCTCTATGGTATTTTTCGGGTAATTAAGTCTCAACGCAGGATCTCCCAAATACACATAAACTATAGAGCTGGTGTTGGTTGCTTGTTTTGCATAGACAAAGACATCACCCATTGTGATGAATTCTCCACCTTCCATATCAAACAAATGCTTATACAGCAGTTCCATAAATTTGATATTGCCATCAGCAAAAGTGACACGTGCCGTTGTCATCATCGCGATTGCTCCGCCATGATGATTCAAGAATACATATTCTCCGGCAGAAGTTCTTGTATGATCGTCGAAGCGGCTGAACTCACACGAAGCCGTTATCATAAGATGCAGTTTCGGAGAATTACGCCATGAGAAAATATTTTCGTTTGTCAATATTCTTTCGTCAGCCCAGCCCACTTCGCCAGCGTGACCTATATAGTTGATCACCGCCGTTCCAAGTTCTACGCGATTGGTAATAGCGGCGTTACATTCCGGAGCGCGCTGTCCGCTCGAAGTCGCCATTTGTGGATACGAATCCAAATAAATCTTGTCAATATCAACATTCTCTCCCCCATTTCCCCTGATAACCTGTTCCAAACGTTCCGCATTCGACATGTAGTATGTGTCATTGTCGTCTGCAACAAAAGTTATGGTTTTACGCCACGGGCCTACGCTTTCCGCTGTCATACCTATATATTGTTCTATCTTATCGAGCATTGCAGATGCGTCTTCTTGCGTTGCCACCGGCATTCTTCCCACAGCCACATCGACAGCTGAAGTATTGTTCATAATACCTTCATCATCATCTAAACAAGCGAAGTAATCGTCTGTCACCACGCAGGCACTCGAGCATGAAATATCAGATTCGTAAGTCGGGACAAAACACACATTACCGCTTTTATTCCTATAATCGTAGGAAGCATCACCGAAGAGCAAGACATATCTCAAACGCTTGTCCGATTTCTTGTACAACATTCTGATATAATCTCGTATTGCCGTAATATCCTGAGCTCCACATGAAAACTCGTTATATATCTGTTGTGGCGTAACGATTTCTATTTCCAAGTCGTCGATACGTGAATGTATTTCCTTAAGACGCTGCGATTGCGAATAAAAATCGGGATGTGTGATTATCAAATAATCGAAATCGTATTTTGAATGGAGATTTTGATTAGAGACTTTTGAGACGAATTTCACTGTTTTATATGCAGTTCCATCGAAAGCGACGAATTCATTTTCCGGCGAGCCTTTGACATTGAAAGAAGCCACATTCGAAGAATATTGAAGTTGCAACTTCTTAGGTTCTGTCGGCTCCGTCACGTCCCAAACCTGCATGGCGTTGCCCGCGCCACGTATTTCATAGCGATAAACTTTCTCGTTATCAGAACATTCAGGATTTCTGAAAAGCATCACATTAGACACGAACTTCAATTCTCGCCAAGCGTTTATAGAGATATAGTCGAGCCAACCGACTGACGACGAGTTCGTTCTTGAATACGACAAATCTATTTTTATATTATCTTTGTCGGAATTGAATTTCACGTCACCTGTGCTGATCATATTAGCATACAGACTCGAGCCCGCATTTGTTGTAGAGGCGAGCTTATATATCGTAGTTCCACCCGACTGGAAAATGAAATCAGAACGCGAGTAATTTCTCGATGCAGCTTCCGCATAAAGATTACACTTCCTGTCTTTGATGAGATTAGGGAAATTAAACGAATACGATCTCGACAAAACCGCGTCGAACTTATCGAAATACCAAGTCGCACCCATATTGTTAAGATTATATTCATCTTTCTCAACAATCTGATAATCAAGGAAAGAATCAACGACAGCATCAGCATTTCCGCTTACTGTCTCAGCATTTTCCACACGTTTTCCCTCTCCAAGATCCGTTGTCAGAAAAACATAAGAATAATCTGAATAAGGATTTGTCACCTTTTCATAAATTCCATTAACATTTTTCCACGTCACCGGACCTCTTGCATAGAAAATTATATAATCGTTATTATCGAAAGAACCATCATTTTCACCACTCACATATATTGGTATCTCCACCAAATCATCATGACGTTCATCTCTATTCACCACAGGCAAAATCCCGCCTCCATTATGATACAATTTGATATTCTTAGGATTTATCGAAGACACAGGCACGCCCATAGATTCAAGTTCCGAACGAGAAATCTTATACATGCCCGTAGATGTCAACGACATTTTATACCATTTTCCGGAAGCAAGGACAGAATTATCTGAAGAATGATATGCTCTTTTCTTGTTAATATCTTTTAAGGAATAATGTACATCGAAAGAAAGAAGGCGCATCACAACACCGTCTTTCTTGAAAAAAGGACTTATTTCAAAGCACAAATTATGATTATCGCGAGAAGATTTTATGTAATAATTATATAAAGGTATAGAATCGACGGCATTATTCAACAAAGCCACTTCTTCATCAGGCATTTTTTCATAAGAGAAATTATCGACATGAAGATTCACGTCGAGTTCTTTTGAATGCACCGGAAACATCTGAACGTAAGACGGATTTTTTTCATTGAGAAAATCATCATAAACAGCGTTTTCAAAAGCGACACGTCTGATTGTATCGCCATTCACAAATATTTCATCAACGCCGTTCCAATTCATATCAACAGAACAAGAGCTTACAATTTGCGCTTTCGACACAAAAACACTCAGAAAAACAAAAATAAGCAGTATGTAATACCTTGTTTTATAGCCATTCATATCCTATGATTTAGAAAAAAACATATTTTTGCAAATATACCAAAAATATAACGAAAGCACTAATCATTTATTATCAAAAATTCCATGAAAAAAAATATATTTTTTACTATTATTTCAAAAAAAATCCGTATAATTGCAATCTGAATTCATGCAGATTATTTTTGCATGAGCAATATTATTGTTTATTTTCAGTTTAGATAATAGTTAAAAGTTATAATAATGAACAAAGTAATCAGTATCAAGTCATTACTAACAATGTTTGTTGCAGTATTTTTGTTAGTATCATGTAAAAGCAACCAATCATCACGAACAACAGGATGGAGTTACAACGATCCAGAAAATGGAGGATTTAACGTCATTGATTCTCCAGAACAGATTACTGGACCTGGACTTGTAGCCATTGAAGGCGGTGCATTCACCATGGGTTCGACAGTTGAAAACGTTTATTACGAATGGAATAACACTCCAAGAAAAGTTACAGTTTCATCGTTCTACATGGATCAAACTGAAGTCAGCAATTTAGATTATCTGGAATACATCAATTGGTTGACACGCGTTTATGCAGATTATCCTGAAGTAATTGCAAAAGCCCTCCCTGACACATTAGTATGGCGTAATTCATTGTCATACAATGAACCAATGATTGAAATTTACTTCCGTCACCCATCATATAGAGAATATCCGGTTGTTGGTGTAAGCTGGAAACAAGCAAACGATTACGCATTATGGCGTTCTGACCGTGTCAATGAAAAATTATTAATTGACGCAGGCGTATTGTCGTACAACAATAATCAAACCAAAGACAATCATTTCAGCACTGACGCTTACTTAGCAGGAAGATACACTGGAGCTATCAATAGCGACAACGAAATCCGTGAAGAGGAGACAGTGAACGTTGAAACCAGTGATGCAGAAGTAGCAGACAATGCCACAAACGAAACAAGAGACTCTCGCGCTTCAAACAACGAAGGAGGCGACCGCAAGATCAAGTTCGAAGATGGTATCCTTCTTCCAAAATACAGACTTCCAACAGAAGCTGAATGGGAATATGCAGCTTTAGGTCTTATCGGCAACACAGAAAATGAAAACATCGTAGAACGTAAAGTATATCCTTGGAATTCTGATGGTTTGAGAGCAAATCACCCTGATTATATGGGAGCTTTCGTTGCCAACTTCAAGAGAGGTAACGGCGACTATATGGGTCTTGCCGGTAGCTTGAACGATGGTGCGGCATTCCCTGCTCCTGTCATCTCTTACTTCCCTAACGACTTCGGTTTGTACAACATGTCGGGTAACGTATCAGAGTGGGTTCTCGACGTATATCGTCCTCTTTCTTACGAAGACTTCAGCGACCACAACCCATTCCGCGGTAACGTCTATAACAGCGATATTTTCTCAGGCAATGCCGAATTGAACGACTCAATAAAAAAACTCCGTGAAGATGCTTATAACTTAAACTTCAACGACGGAGACTTCATGTCGACAATACAGACTGAATGGGGCAATGCAAGCGAATCTCCAGAAGTTTATACAAAACAAATGTACGACTATGCTAACACAACCTTAATCTCTGATAAATCTCGTGTTTACAAGGGCGGTTCTTGGGCTGATGGTCCTTACTACTTGAGCCCTTCAGTACGTAGATTCAAGAATGAAGATGAGTGTTCCTCTACAATTGGTTTCAGATGCGCCATGAATAAAATTGGCAGTGCATTAGCAAGATAAAATATCCATTTTATATAATGTAAGCCGTCACAAAAAAGACGGCTTTTTTTTCGTCTAATAATGAAGATGATAGAACAAATATATAAACTCTATTCACAGAAATATATCGTAACGACCGACAGCAGAAAAATAGAGCCTGGCTGCGTTTTCGTCGCACTGAAAGGCGAACATTTCGATGGCAACGACTTCGCTTATCAAGTGGCAAAAGATAATATAGCGGCTTGCGTAATCGCCGACAGAAAAGGCCTCCCCTATCACGAACGACTTTTTATTGTTGACGACAGCCTCACAGCTCTTCAGGAATTAGCGAAACTGCATAGAGAGAAATTCAACAAACCTGTCATAGGTATAACAGGCACCAACGGCAAAACAACTACGAAAGAACTTGTCGCTACCGTATTGTCACAGAAATACAACATCATCTTCACACAAGGAAATTTCAACAACCACCTCGGTGTTCCTTTGACATTGCTTCAGATAAAACCTGACACAGAAATAGCCGTCGTCGAAATGGGAGCGAATCATCCTAAAGAAATCGAGTTGCTTTGCAATATCGCTCAGCCCAACTTCGGAATCATAACTAATATCGGGAAAGCTCATATCGAAGGATTCGGCAACTTCGACGGCGTCGTTAAGACAAAAAACGAACTATATCAATATATTAAAGCGAAAAGCGAAAAACAAGAAGCAAAACTTTTTGTCAACATCGACAACGATTTGTTGGTAGAATTATCTAAGGAAATTCCTGCTACATATTACGGCTCAAGTCTTAAAGCCAAGAGTTTAAGGCTCAAAGCTCAAGTCTCAAAAATCGAGAACCAAAGTCCTTATCTACACGTAGAGTGGAACGACAAGGAAATAAGGACCAATCTCGTTGGCGACTATAATCTTGAAAACGTGATGGCCGCAATAGCAGTAGGATGCCATTTCGACATAGAACCTAACATGATAATCAAAGCATTAGAGAACTACCGTCCTACCAACAATCGCTCGCAATATATTAAGACAGACAAAAATGAAATTATAATGGACGCTTATAACGCAAATCCGGTAAGCATGTACAATGCCATAAATAATTTCAAGAATATTTGCGGAAACGATCACCTATTAATATTAGGCGACATGAGAGAGCTCGGAACAGAATCGTCAAGCGAACATATAGAAATCCTAAATCTCATCAAGAAACTCGATTTCAAGAATGTAATTCTCGTCGGAAACGAATTTTCAAACATCAATAAAGATTTCGATTCATTCTCAAATGTAGATGAATTGATTGAACATATCAACGAAAATGAAATTTCCGGAATGAAAATTTTGGTTAAAGGTTCTCACAGCATACATTTGGAAAAAATCATCAATCTTTTGTAAAAATGAGAGATTTTAAAGTAATAGGCTTAATGTCTGGAAGTTCGCTCGATGGCGTCGATATTGCGTATGTCAATTTCAGTCACGACAATAAAAAATGGTTTTTTCAAATCGTTGAAGCTGGCAATATTCCATATACTGAAGAATGGAAAAAGAAATTGTCTGACGCATTCAACAGCGACGAGGCAGAACTGAAGAAATTGCATACAGAATACGGGAAATATCTCGGTCTCATGACGAAAAGATTCATCGACAAATATGAATTGGAGCCGAAACTGATTGCATCTCACGGACATACAATCTTCCACATTCCAGAGAAATCATACACCTTGCAAATAGGTGACGGTCAGGAGATTGCCGACGCAACGGGCATCATGACAATCAACGATTTCAGGACTGAAGACGTCGGTAAGGGCGGACAAGGAGCTCCTTTAGTTCCAATTGGCGACAAATATCTCTTCGCAGAATTTCCTATCTGTCTTAACATAGGAGGAATCGCCAACGTTTCTTATGATATTGAGGGACAACGAATTGCCTACGACATATGTATGGCTAACCAAGTTTTAAACTATTTGGCAAATAAATTAGGTTACGATTACGACAACAACGGCAATTTCGCTCGTCAAGGCAAGATAAATCAGGAATTGTTAAATATTCTTAACGATAATTCTTATTACAAAAAGGGCGCACCTAAATCATTAGGCAGGGAATTCTTTGAACAGAACCAACATCAAATCATCGACAGTTCAGATTTGCCCGTAAGAGATTTATTGGCAACAGTAACAGAACATATTGCTTATCAGATTGTTAAATCAACAGATAAATTAGAGACGGCCAAGATGCTCATCACGGGAGGCGGCGCGAAAAACAATTATCTGATAGAACGTATCACGCAAATGAGCAAGCATGAAATCGTAATTCCCGATGCTATGACGATAGATTATAAGGAAGCATTGATTTTCGCATTCCTCGGGACTTTGAAAATGGAAGGTAAAATAAATGTGTTGTCATCAGTAACAGGCGCATCATCAGACAGTTCGAGTGGCAATATTTGTTTACCGAAAGATAATATTTCTTAAAATGAAAAGTTAATAATTAAAAATAAAAACAGACATGAACTTATTAAGTATTCTCATTCAAGTTTCAAACACAGCAATCAATTCTCCGGAAGCAGAAGAAATCAGATTCTCGTTGTGGGAGTTAGCAAAACAAGGCGGTTGGATTATGGTCATACTCGCCATTTTCTCAGTCATAGCGGTTTACATTTTCAGCGAAAGATTCATTACCATCAACAAGGCTTCAAAAAGAGACGACAACTTCATGAATTTGATTCGTAACTTCATGATTGAAGGCAAGTTAGAAGAAGCCAAAGATTTATGTAAACAAACCGACACCTGCATTTCCCGAATGATTGAAAAAGGAATTTCACGTATCGGCAAGCCACTCAACGACATACAGACAGCGATAGAAAACGTAGGAAATTTGGAAGTCAGCAAATTGGAAAAAGGCGTCGCTTTGATAGGCATGATTTCAGGAGCCGCTCCTATGCTCGGTTTTCTCGGAACAGTAACAGGTATGATACGCGCGTTTTACGACATGTCGATGGCAGGAAATAACATTGATATTGAATTGCTTTCAACGGGTATCTACGAGGCTATGGTAACGACAGTAGGCGGATTGATAGTCGGTATCCTCGCTTATATTTTCTATAACATCATAGTTTCAAAAATCGACAAAGTCGTTAACTTGTTGGAAAGCAAGAGTATTGAATTCATGGACGTATTAAACGAACCAGCGTGATAATTGACAATTAACAATGAAGAAAATAATTGTAAATTTTATAAGTTATGGCAATAAAATCAAGGAATAAAAGAAATATCGACTTTAATTCGTCAACGATGTCGGATTTGGTCTTTCTCTTATTGATTTTCTTCATGTTAACATCAACATTAGTTGCTCCGAATGCGATAAAGCTATTACTTCCATCGAGCAACAGCAAGACAATGTCGAAGCAAACCATAACGGTTTATGTTGACGAGAAAAATCAATATTACATAGGTGAAAAACCGATAAGAGAATCGGAATTACAGGCTGCAATTTATGCAGAATTAGCAAATCAAATCGAGGGAACTGTCGTCATTCGTTCCGACAAAAGCGTTGCTGTTCAACATATTGTGAACATTATCGACGCAGTAAACGAAATCAACAAAGAAACTGATAATAAGCATAAAGTATTGTTAGCTACATCAAACAAGAAATGACAAATAAGAACAGACATAAATTATTTGGAATCGTGATGACTATTGTTTTTCACGCAATAGTTATTGCCTTACTTTTCACTTTATGTTTCAGAACACCGCTTCCTCTTCCTGGAGAAGCCGGCGTTGAAGTCAATTTAGGAATGTATGCTTCAGCAACGATGAGTCAACAAGTCAACGAGACTACGAGTCAACAAGTTGAAGAGAGTACAAGTCAGCAAGAAGTTGAAAATGAAGACATAACAAGTGAAGACGAGGATGTTCCTTCTATTGAAGAAGAAGTCGTAGAAGAACAAAAAGAGGAAGAAAAGCCTGAAAAAAAAGAGGAAATAATAGAAGAAAAAGTTGAAGAGATTGTAGAAGAGAAACCTGTTGTAAATCAAAGGGCTATATTCCAAGCTCCGAAAGAGAAGCAGGAGACGACATCAGAAGGCAACAGTGAAGGTGAAGGCGAGCAAGGCATACCCAACGGCTTAAAAGACATTGAAAGATATGAAGGCAACGGTGGCAGTGGTGGAGGTCCGGCTTACGACTTAGGCGGTCGAGGCGCAAAGAGCATCTCCTCCCCTAACAAAGATTTCAGCGAAGAAGGGAAAATCGTCGTCGATATTTGGGTCGACAAGGAAGGACGCGTCCAAAGAACCGAAATTGGTAAAGGAACAACAATAACCAATACCTCCATGAGAGAATCGGCTCTGCAAGCAGCTAAAAATTCTATCTTCAACAAAGACGACAATGCTGCCGACCTTCAAAGAGGAACGATAACTTACACTTTTATCATAAGACAATAAAAACAAAAACACGATGAATTACAATGAAACTTTAAACTGGATGTTCAACAAACTGCCAATGTATCAACGCATTGGAGCATCGGCATATAAAGCTGACCTGAACAACACTATCGAAATCATCAATTATTTAGGCAATCCGCAAGACAGCTTCAAAACGATACACATCGCAGGAACAAACGGAAAAGGAAGCACCTCACATTCATTAGCTTCCGTATTTCAAGAAGCGGGATACAAAACCGGACTCTACACCTCACCTCATCTTCGCGACTTCAGAGAAAGAATACGAATCAACGGAGAGATGATTTCGGAAGAAAAAGTAGTCGAATTCATTGAAAAACATAAAAACAAACTCGAAGAATTAGAACTCTCATTCTTTGAAATGACAGTAGCGATGGCTTTTGATTATTTCAAAAATGAAAAAGTCGACATAGCAGTCATTGAAGTCGGAATGGGAGGACGATTAGATTCCACCAACATCATAAATCCTGAACTTAGCGTCATAACAAACATTTCATTGGATCATGTCAAGTTCTTGGGAGAGAAAGAAGAGCAGATTGCTGGCGAGAAAGCAGGCATCATAAAGAAAGCAACACCTGTTGTGATTGGCGAGACACAAGAAAACTGTAAAAATGTCTTCATTAAAAAAGCGGAAGAGAACGGAAGCCCGATATTTTTCGCCGACCAGATATTCGAATGCAGGAAAAACAATGATGATTTTTCAGAATATAACAGCTTCGACATCTATAAATTACAATCGAAAGAGTTGTATCTCAAAGACTTAAGATTTTCTTTATTAGGAAATTATCAGAAAAAAAACCTTGTGGCTGTCGTTTGTGCGTTAGACATCTTAAAAGGAAAATTCGCGATTGACAACAAACATATTTATAACGGATTAGCTAATGTGGTGAAAAACACCGGCTTGATGGGAAGATGGCAAATCATAAACAGAGAGCCGTTGGCGATAGCCGACACCGGACATAATGTGGCGGGAATCAACGAAGTGAACAAGCAATTGGCTGAGACGAAATATGAGAAACTGCATTTCGTCCTGAGTGTCGTCAACGACAAAGATATTGATGGAATATTGCAACTGTTATCTAAAGAGGCTGAATATTATTTCTGCAAAGCCGACATTCCAAGAGGATTGGAAGTCAACATATTAGCAGAAAAAGCAAGAGCCTGCGGACTCAATGGCGAGGTATATGATTCAGTGAGACAAGCATATACGACAGCATTGAAGAATGCAAAGAGAGGCGATTTGGTATTCGTAGGAGGCAGCAACTTTACTGTAGCAGAAGTGGTCTGATAATGAAGAATGAATGGTTGTAGAGAAGATGGCTTGCTGCGTCTTGATAATTAACAATAAAGAGATGTTGAAAATTCAATTATATTTGTAAGTCAAATTTATATTGTGCGTAAGGGTTTAAGAAATATCATTTTATTGTGTATCATGATAATATCGTTTGTATCATGTTCTGTCAGGAAGTTTGTGCCTGAAAATGAGATGATATTGAAAAGTAATGTCGTTGAGATACATTCGAAAGACGTAGATTTCACGAAGTCGGACATCACTCCTTACATAATACAGACGTCGAATCCTAAGATCTTGGGACTCATGCCATTGACTTGGGTTTATTATAAGACAGAAAATAAAAAAGACAAGAAAATCTCAAATTGGATCAACAAGACAATCGGCAAGAAACCTGTATATTTAAGCAACGAAATGAAAGAAAATTCCGTCACTCAAATCGATAAGTATTTGAATGACATAGGTTATTTCAATTCCTACATTTCTACTGAGGTAAAAAATAAAAAAGGGGTTTCCAAAGTATATTACAACATCTACCCTTCCAAGCCTTATATCGTCGACAGCATCTCATACAAAATATCAGACAGCACTATCTACAAGTATATCAAGAGAATAGAACAAATGTTACCCATACAAAAAGGTGACATATACAATGCTTTTGAGCTTGATGACGAGCGTAACATGATAACGGAATATCTAAACAACAACGGATATTTCTATTTCACCAAAGATTATATCTTCATGGAGATTGACACCAACTTCAACAATAGAAAGGCTAATATAAACATACGAATCGATGATGTGTTGGATCCGTCAACTCAAAAGAATATAAGCCATAAACAATACAAAATCAACGATATATACATATATCCTAAAGGAAATATATTGAATGGCAGCAAAGCTGACACGACACAATACACTTTTGAACTGAACAAACATCACGGTGACGAGACATTCTATTTCGTTTATAGCGAAAAACCAAAGATAAGATTCAAGACCTTCGACAACATCATACAGATTCACAGCGGACAAAGATATAATCTTCACAGTGTGACGCTGACATATAAGGCGCTCAACAACTTAAAGATCTACAACCAGAATAACATCGACTTTGAACCCGTTGAGAGTAGCAACGACAGCATCAACCTTCTGAACTGCAACATCATCTTAAACAGAACTAAAGTCAATTTTTATAGTTTGCAGTTGGAAGGCACCAATTCAAGCGGAGATCTCGGAATCCTCGGCAGCTTCACCTATCGTAACAGAAACATTTTCAGAGGCTCCGAAATCTTCAATATCAGTCTCAGAGCCGGAACACAGGCGCAGTCAGTCCTCGACGACGAAGGCAACAAAAGCCTTTTCAACACAAGAGAATTCGGCATCGAGGCAAGCATCTTCTTCCCGCAATTTCTAAGTCCGATAAAACTGAGAAACTTTACCAAAGAACATCAGCCAAGAACAACATTAACAACAGGTTACAACCTACAGGCGAGACCAATCTATACAAGGCAAATCACGATTCTCACCTTTGGTTACAACTGGATGAAAAACAGATACGAGCAACACATCTTGACGCCTTTGACTTTTAACAGCGTTAAAGTCGACCCTACTCCATCTTTCGAAGCCATCTTAGAACAAGAGACAAACCAGAGAATCAAAGATCAATACACGAGCCACTTAATCTTCGGTATCGACTACACTTATATTTATAACAATCAGAATGTCAGATTCTTAAAAGACTTCTTCTACTTCAAAGCCAACATACAAACGAGTGGCAATCTTTTATCAGCTTTCAACAATACTTCAATTATCAAGACCGTTGACAATTACCACGAGATTTTCGGTATAAGATACGCGCAATATCTACGTTTCGCTTTCGACTTCAGATATTTCAAATACGTAGCAAATGAAAATCAGATTGCTACGCGCTTCATGTTAGGTGCCGGCGTTCCTTTCGGCAACTCAAACGACATGCCTTTTGAAAAGAGTTTCTATGCAGGAGGCTCTAACGGCATGAGAGGCTGGCAGTTCCGAGATTTAGGACCTGGAACTTTCAACAATCCAGACGACCTTAACATCGAAAGAATCGGCGACATTCAGTTGGAATTCAACTTGGAATACCGTTTCCCGATTCACAGTTTTGTCAAAGGAGCGATTTTTACAGACATTGGCAACATCTGGACGATGAGAGAAAACGAGACTTTCGTCGGTGGCGAATTCAAGTTCAACACTTTCTACAAGCAACTTGCCGCTGATGCCGGCTTCGGCCTGCGGTTAGATTTCTCATTCTTCCTCTTCCGTTTAGACGCCGCCGCTCCTATCGTAAATCCCGCCTATCCAGAAGGTCAACGTTGGAGAATCAACAAACTGCAATTCAACGACTTCATCTTAAACTTCGGTATCGGTTATCCATTCTAATCGTCGTTTTATGGATAGAAATACCTTGTTTAATCTACTATTAAATAACTTTGGATATTATCCGACAGAAGGACAAGCCAAAGTCTTATATCATCTTTCGGCATTCATTCTAACAGAAAAAGAAAGACCTTTGTATCTGCTGCGAGGCTATGCGGGAACAGGAAAAACCACATTGATTTCGACTTTAGTAAAGACCTTGCCGCAAATAGGAATGAACTTTCAGCTCCTCGCTCCTACCGGAAGAGCCGCGAAAGTGATGAGCAGATACACAGGCAAAAACGCATCGACATTACATCGTAAATTATATCGTTTTCAAGCTATTGCAAACGAAGAGCTGAGAATGACAAGAGCTGAGAACAAATCTAAGAACACCATTTTCATAGTTGACGAATGTTCCATGATTTCGGATCAAGGCGACGGTTATTCATGGTCACGCTCACTGTTGGACGATTTGATAGAATACGTCTTCAGCGGCAGCTGTTGTAAACTTCTGCTTATCGGAGACTCTGCACAGCTGCCGCCCGTCGGACTCGATATATCTCCCGCAATGGACTTCGACATCTTACGTAACAGCTTCAACCTCACCATCGCAACATACGAGATGAAAGAAGTCATGCGTCAAGCTTTAGATTCCGGAATCCTTTTTAACGCTACAAAAATCAGAGAGATTCTGTCACCAAATCAGAGTCAGTGTCAATATAATCTACCTCTATTGGAAATCAACGAGTTCTCCGACATTGAAAAGATTGACCCGATGTCGTTTGAGGAGTTATTGTGGCAGAGTTTCGGCGACAATAGAAGCAACAAAGAAGCTGTCGTGATTTGCCGTTCCAACAAGAGAGCCAACATGTTCAACCAAGCCATCAGAAGCAGAGTGTTACAAGAAGAAGGCGAGCTCTCCGCCGGCGACAAAATCATGATAGTGAAGAACAATTATTATTGGAGTCAACAGTCAACAGACAACGGACAACAAGTAGAGATACGCCAATTACACCATAAAAATGAACAATCTGTAATTGACACGTCTAAAACAACCAACACCCCAGTTCCATTCCTCGCCAACGGCGACATGGTTAAAATTATGCGTATCAATAAGATAGAAGAATTATACGGTTTTCATTTTGCCGATGTGGAGATACAGCTGTTAGATTATGAAGAACAGCCGACGCTGTCTGTGAAGATAATATTAGAGACTTTGCACAGCGACTCCCCTGCCCTGACGGCTGAAGAGTCGAAGAGATTATTTCAAGCTATTGAAGAAGACTATACGGATATTCCGCGAACTTCAGACAGACGTAAAGCCATGAAAGAGAATCCATATTACAATGCTTTGCAAGTAAAATTCGGCTATGCTCTGACGTGTCACAAGACACAAGGCGGGCAATGGAACAATGTATTCATAGAAGCGCCCTATCTTCCGGAAGAGAACGAACTTGAAGTTGGAGACCTCCGCTGGCTTTATACTGCACTCACAAGAGCAAGCGAGAAAGTATACCTCGTCAATTTCAAAGATGAATGGTTTTTTTGAGAGTGATGGATTCAGCAGAGACGTTTCGATGATACCGATGAAAATAAACAATATATCGTTGAAGCGTTTTTTTAGTTATGGGGTTATGGAGTTATGGAGTTATGGAGTTATGGAGTTGTAGAGTTCTTAGTTCTTAGTTCTTAGTTCTTAGTTCTTAGTTTTTAGTTCTTAGTTCTTAGTTCTTAGTAAAAAAAAGTACGTCCGTGCGCCTCTACAGGATATACAATAATCACTCGTAGAGACATACGGACGTATGTCTTAAAAAATAATTTTTATTTCTTAATAAATCGTTTTATGATTTCACCGTTATCAGTTTTTATGTTAACGAAATAAACGCCTGCTTCTAATTCAGCCACGTTAACGCTGTGGATAAAACCTGTAGTCCGTAGTCTGTAGTCCGTAGTTTTACGACCGTAAATATCGTAAATAGAAACTTCTTCAACACGAACTTCTGTTGCGAGGAACAACTCATTCTCCACCGGATTTGGATAGATGTTGATAGAACATTCCAATTCGGTGATACCATCGCTTAAAGTTGTGGCACAAGCCTCTTCTGAATAATCAGATTCTGAGTTGTCGTTTACGGCTGTCACTGTGTAGCAATAGTAACTTTCTGCATCTAAACCGTCGATTGTAAATGACGTTTCAGTCACGTTGGCTAATTTTTCTGTGCCTTGATAGATGTTGTAGCTTGTAGCATTTGCCACGGCATTCCAAGTCAAAGTGATCGACGACATGCTGTTTGCTGTAGCAGTGACTTCAGGAACTGCTGGTGCAACTGGTTCCTGAGGAATATCGCCGATGCTGATATTGACCGTGAATTCCTCTTCAGCTGCTGCCACCAAATAATATTTTCCTGATGGAACTATCGTCGTTCTTTCTGTCAATCTGAAGTTATCGACAACGAGCTGACCCACACCCTGTAACTTGTGATGTAAGACAATCTGATAGTCGCCATATTCAAGTCCTAATGCGGTGAATTTTTCGTTGAAGTCAATTCTGCACAACAACCAATCTGATGTGTAGTCGTGATATTTTACGGTTTCCAATTCGATGAAGTTTTCTCCATCTTTTGTAATCTCAACTATAACCTCTTCAAAATCATCGTGACCTTTAGTGATGTAGAATGTCAATACTGAATTAGGCGTTATAGTATGAGTTTTTTTTGTCATTATGCGCTCATCGGCATTGTTGATGTATTGAGGATTGCCGCCTAAGTAAATGTAAGAGTATGATGTCAGGTAACGGTTGCTGTTGTTGCCTTCAATTTTCCAATTATAGCTTTCAAATTCATCATAATTGATTAATATGAAGTCATTGAGACTGTTGTCTTCGAAATCGTATAAAAATGTTGTGCTTATTATCGTCTCTTCACCGGAGAATGCGTTGTCAGCTTTAGGACCGCCTTCTTTGTAAAAGTCTTCTGTGTAGAGTGCGTATTTCGATTTTTCACCTTTGACATCAACCAAGAGAAGTCCGCTTTTTTCTAACTCTATGGCATAAACGGCATCAGGAGCATTGCTTTCAAGAGCTTCGTTCGGCAAGACGTAATCGTCGTGTAATGTTGCAAAGTCAGGAGTGTCGGTATAAGTGTTTTCTGTGAATGTAACTTCTTGTGCATGTTCGAAAACGTCTGGTGTCGCAAGAGTGTAAGCCTTTGCTGTCATAGGAATTACCGCAGTCGCACCTTCACCGTCGGTGATTGTTAGATTACCGGATTTCTCGCCTGCTTCAGCTTCGCCATCATAAGTGACAGTGAATTTTACGGCTTTGCCCGAATAATCTATCTCTGAAGGTAAGACGAAAAACGGATTGTCACTAACAACGTTTGTAATCGTGGAGTTTTCTGAAGCAACGGTTACAAATGCTTGCGCTTTCTCTTTCTCCGACCAATATTTTCCTAAGGCGATATCGCCCAAATTGATTGATTCTAAGTTGGAAACAATGCCTTGCTTTGTCGATACAGTAAGTTGAATTTGATTTTTCGTATTGCCGACACTTCCAGTAAAATCTTCCAATAAGTCGTATGGATTTATTTTTTCTGATACTCTTGCGTAAAGAGAAACGATGTCAGATGTCGTTGAAGGATATACATATAACTCATCTTGAACTTCTTCCGGAGAATAGTCGATAATGTTGGTGCAGATGCTTAACAAAATGTTGCCTCCGGTATATAAGAACGGAATGTCCAACTCAATGCCACACCATTTGTCCAATCCTGTCGTCGAAAATGTTCCTTCAAACACTTTGTCGCCCTGAGATATTGCATACCAGTCGGTTTCATCTTCAAAAGAAGACTTGTCTGTGTTTTGCATAAAAACTGTGACAACAGTGTTGTTTGAAAGCTCTGTCGCCGATTTGAAGGCTATGTTTGTTATGGCCGCAGGAGAGCCGACTTCGGTCAATTCGTCAGCTGTGTAGATTTGCTGAGAGAGAGAATAACTGTAAGAGTCATTAAAAGGGAAATTTCCTTCGACTTCTTCGCCACCGCCTATTGTGACGATTTCTTGTGCTTTAAGAGTGCTAAATAACACAAATACACACATTAACGCAAAAAATAAATGTTTCTTCATAATAGTAAAGTTTTATATTTGACTCGTCAATTTTATATCTTACAAAGATAATTTTTTTTTGTGATAAAAAAGAAATGTAAAGTTTTTTTTAATCCATCAACTGCTATCAGGGTGTCAAAATCAAGAATCTGAGAAATATTTATAAAACCTTTAAGACTTTTACTCTGCGCATTCAATCCTAATCCGAAGATTGTTAATACGATAAAAAGTAAAAGTTTTTTCATGATAATTTTATTTTAATTTGTTAATGATGTCGGGGAAGGTGTAAAGGGAGTAATGGAGTTTGCAGAGACGTTCCAACGATACCAATGAAATAAACAATATATCGTTGAAGCGTCTACACTGTTAGTTAATAGTTAATAGTTAATAGTTAATAGTTAGAGTTTAGAGTTCAGAGTTCAGAGTAAGAGTTCAAAGTAAGAGTTCAAAGTAAGAGTTCAAAGTAAGTATCAGTGTCATATAAAAAAAGAGCTGCCCTTTCACTGAGCAGCTCTTCATTATTCATTGTACATTATTCATTTCTTACGTGGATAGTAAGCTACGCTACCAAGTTCTTCTTCAATGCGGAGAAGTTGGTTGTACTTAGCCATACGGTCAGAACGGCTTGCTGAACCGGTCTTGATTTGACCTGCATTTGTTGCAACAGCGATGTCAGCGATTGTTGAATCTTCTGTTTCACCTGAACGGTGGCTGATAACTGCTGTGTAACCATTACGTTGTGCTAATTCTACAGCGCGAAGTGTTTCTGTGAGAGAACCGATTTGGTTAACTTTAACGAGGATTGAGTTAGCGCAACCTTCAGCGATACCGCGTTCGAGATATTTAACGTTTGTTACGAACAAGTCATCACCAACCAACTGGCAACGGTCGCCAATCATATCTGTGAGGATCTTCCAGCCTTCCCAGTCGTTTTCTGCCATACCGTCTTCGATTGAGTCGATAGGATATTCAGCGACGAGTTTAGCGAGATATTCTGCTTGTTCTTTGCTTGAGTAAACAGCACCACCTTCTTGTTTCCAAGTGTAGTCATATTTACCGTCTTTATAGAATTCTGATGAAGCGCAGTCGAGAGCGATTGTAACGTCCTTACCTGGCTCGTAGCCAGCAGCTTTGATAGCTTGGAGGATAACGTTAAGAGCGTCTTCTGTTCCTTCGAGATTTGGAGCGAAACCACCTTCATCGCCTACAGCTGTGCTAAGACCGCGATCTTTAAGAACTTTCTTGAGGTTGTGGAACACTTCTGTACCCATGCGGATTCCTTCTTGGAAAGAAGTTGCGCCAACAGGGCGAATCATAAATTCTTGGAATGCGATAGGAGCATCAGAGTGAGCGCCACCATTGATAATGTTCATCATTGGAACAGGAAGTGTATAAGAATTAACACCGCCGATATATTTATAAAGAGGTAAGCCGAGGTAGTCAGCAGCAGCTTTAGCTACAGCTAAAGAAACGCCGAGGATAGCGTTAGCGCCGAGTTTAGATTTTGTCTCTGTACCGTCGAGAGCAATCATAGCTTCGTCGATAGCGATTTGATCTAAAGCGTTCATGCCGATCAAAGCTTCAGCGATAGGACCGTTTACGTTTTCAACAGCTTTGAGTACACCTTTACCGAGGTAGCATTTTTTATCACCGTCACGAAGTTCGAGAGCTTCGTTAACACCTGTTGATGCGCCTGATGGCACAGATGCACGACCTTTAGCGCCGCATTCAAGGATTACATCGACTTCAACTGTTGGATTACCACGTGAATCCAATATTTGACGAGCATGGATATTTGCAATTCTGTTCATAGTAAGATTTAAAATTATGTTAATAAATTGAAAAATATATTCAAAAAAAAGACCCGACCGAAAAAGTCAGGTCTTGTTCTACAGAAATATTATTCTGCTTTGTTTTCTTCTGCTGGAGTTTCCACTGTTTCAACAGCTGTTTCAGCTTTTTTCTTAGTGCTTCTTCTGCGAGTTGCCTTAGCAGGTTTAGCAACTTTTTTATCATTGTTTGTATAAACTTCGTTATAGTCAACAAGTTCCATCATACACATCTCAGCGCTGTCACCGAGACGAGTACCTAATTTAATGATACGAGTGTAACCACCTGGACGTTCAGCTACTTTTTGGCTGATTTCACGGAAGAGTTCAGTTACAGCTTCTTTACTTTGAAGCATAGCGAAAACTGTACGGCGTGATACTGTTGAATCATCTTTGGAACGAGTAATCATTGGTTCTACGTAGATACGTAAAGCTTTAGCTTTAGCGACTGTAGTAACAATGCGTTTATTGAGGATAAGCGAGCAAGCCATATTAGCTAACATAGCGTTGCGGTGAGCGCTTTTTCTTCCTAAATGATTAAATTTCTTATTGTGTCTCATCTTTTATTATTCCTTATCTAATTTATATTTGCTGATATTCATTCCAAATTCTAATCCTTTACTTCTGACTAATTCTTCCAATTCTGTAAGAGATTTCTTACCGAAGTTACGGAATTTGAGCAAGTCATGTTTGTCGAGGGAAACCAAATCACCTATTGTCTCGACTTCAGCTGCTTTCAAGCAATTCAATGCGCGGACTGAGAGATCCATCTCGACTAATTTAGTCTTGAGAAGTTGACGAATATGTAATGAGTTTTCGTCTAAGTCTTCTGATGCGGCTTTCTTTTCGTCCATCATTGTTATTCTCTCGTCTGAGAAGAGCATGAAGTGATAGATAAGTATTTTTGCAGCCTCTTCCAATGCGTCCTTTGGATTTATTGATCCATCAGTTTCGATGTCAAATATAAGTTTTTCGTAGTCGGTTTTTTGTTCGACGCGATAGTTCTCATATTTATAGCTGACATTTCTTATTGGAGTATGGATTGAATCTATGGCGATAGTGTCGATTGGTGCGTTCAACACTTTGTTTTCGTCAGCATTCACATATCCTCTACCTTTGTTAATTGTCAATTCCAACGACAATTTAACCGATGGGTCCATGTGGCAGATGACGAGTTCTGGGTTCAACACTTGAAACACTGAGAGGAACTTGTTGATGTCGCCAGCCACGAATTCTTCTTGACCGCCGATAACAACATTGACTTTCTCAAATGTTTCGCCCGGGATTTGTTGTTTGAAACGAACCTGTTTGAAACGTTGGACTATATCAGCTACATCTTCGATGACACCATGGATAGGTGCGAGTTCATGTTGTACGCCTTCAATTCTTATTGATGTGATGGCGAAGCCTTCCAATGAAGAAAGGAGAACTCTTCTGAGTGCGTTGCCTATAGTTGTTGCAAAACCTGGTTCAAGTGGGCGAAATTCGAAGACACCATGTTTGTCTGTCGATTCTACCATTATAACCTTATCGGGTCTTTGAAATGCTAATATTGCCATAATATCAGTTTATATTCGATTATTTAGAATACAACTCAACGATAAGTTGTTCATTGATGGTTTCAGGAATATCCTCGCGGTTTGGATATGACATAAATTTACCGCAAAGCTTATCTGAATCCCATTCTAACCATGGATAGCGATTTGTATGTCCTTCCACTGAATTAGTAACGACTTCCAAGCTCTTGGATTTTTCACGTACTGCGATAATGTCACCAACTTTTACTAAATATGAAGGGATGTTGACAACTCTACCGTTGACTGTAATATGACGGTGGCTTACCAATTGACGAGCTGCTGCACGTGTTGGAGCTATACCGAAACGATAAACTAAGTTATCTAAACGTGATTCTATGAGTTGAAGTAAAATTTCACCGGTGATACCTTTTCTCTTATTTGCTTTTTCAAACAAATTTCTGAACTGGCGTTCTAAGATACCGTATGTGTATTTTGCCTTTTGTTTCTCCATCAACTGTACACCATATTCAGAAACTTTCTTTCTTCTCTTTGCTGCACCGTGTTGTCCTGGAGGATAATTTCTTTTTTCGTAATTCTTGTCTGCTCCGTAGATTGGTTCTCCAAACTTACGAGCGATTTTTGTCTTAGGACCTGTATATCTTGCCATAACTACTAATTTTTAAAATTTTAATAAAAATTACACTCTTCTACGTTTAGGAGGACGGCAACCATTGTGTGGCAATGGAGTAACGTCAACGATTTCTGTTACTTCAATACCAGATGCGTTGATCGAGCGGATAGCTGATTCACGTCCTGAACCTGGTCCTTTTACAAATACTTTAACTTTACGTAATCCCAAGTCATATGCTGTTTTAGAGCAATCCTCGGCTGCCATTTGAGCTGCGTATGGAGTGTTCTTCTTTGAACCTTTGAAGCCCATTTTTCCGGCTGATGCCCAAGAAATGACTTGTCCTTCATTGTTTGTCAAGGAAATGATGATGTTATTGAAAGAAGCTTTAATGAATGCTTTACCTACAGCTTCAATCTTCACAACACGTTTCTTAACGACTTTTGTGTTTTTTGCCATTTTTTTAATTTAATGTTTTTAATGGTTTTTTATGATCCAACCAATAAGTTATTTATTACTTAGTGGCTTTCTTTTTATTAGCAACAGTTTTCTTACGTCCCTTACGAGTACGTGCATTGTTTTTGGTACTTTGACCACGCAATGGTAATCCTGAACGATGACGGATGCCTCTGTAACAACCGATATCCATCAATCGTTTGATATTGATTTGGATTTCACTACGAAGTTCACCTTCTACTTTGTATTGGTCACCGATGATTGTACGAATGTTGTTTTGTTCTTCATCGTTCCAGTCTTGTACTTTCTTCTCTGGATCTACACCTGCTTTTGCAAGAATTTCTTTTGCAAGAGAACGACCAATACCGAAAATATAAGTCAATGAAATTTGACCTTGTTTGTTGTTAGGGATATCAACACCAGCAATTCTAGCCATAATTATTCTTTTTTTTCGTTTTTATTAACCCTGACGTTGTTTTTCTTTAGGGTTCTTTTTGTTAATTACATACAATTTACCTTTACGACGCACTATCTTGCAATCGTCTGATCTTTTCTTGATTGATGCTCTGACTTTCATATTATTTTTATTATCTTGATTATCTTTAAAGTCAAGTATTATTTCCCTTATCTTTTTTGCGGGTGCAAAGATAATAATTTTTTTCTTAAAAAAAAATATTATTTATATCTGAATGTTATACGTCCTTTTGTCAGATCATAAGGGGACATTTCGAGTCTCACTCTGTCGCCAGGGAGTATCTTGATATAGTGCATTCGCATCTTACCTG
>JAZOCI010000138.1:0-10612 GCA_045596465.1 Bacteroidales bacterium
ACATTAGGATTCATGATAGCCTTATACATTTTGGCGAATATGAATATAGAAATTATTATGAGTACGCTGAGAGTTATGAATATCAGGCGTTTAGCTTTTCTATTCTTTTCGAGATGTTCTTTATAGTATGATTTTATAGTTTTCATTAAAAGTTTTTGTTAATATATTGAAATTCAAGTTCGTCGATAAATCCATTTGTAGTTCTTATCCATTCTTTGCGTAATCCGCATTGCATGAAGCCAATTTTCTTAAACAAATTGATACTGTCTGCATTAAGTTCATCTATCAGGCAATATACTTGTTTGAGCATCAATATGTTAAAACAATAGTCGAGTAGGAGTTCTAAAGATTCTTTTGCGTAGCCTCGTTTTCTAAAGTCTTTTTGAAGAAGTATTCCAATTCCAGCTCGCATATGTATTGGGTCGAAATCGTATAAATCGATGCAGCCGATATTTGTATTGTCGTCTTTTTTTTCTATAATGAAGCGAATCTGACGAGTAGAGAATAAGTCGTTGTTGTTCAGCAGGAATTGTTCGATTTGATAGAGAGAATACGGCATGTAAGTCTCACTGACTCTCCATATCTCTCGGTCGTTTTCCCATTTGTAAATCAGCTCGGCGTCAATAGGTTCGGCTGCTCTAATGATGATATTTTCGTTTTGTGCGAACATTGTGATAAATTAAACTGCAAAGATAAATAATCCGTCAAAGACATGTGTTGCCGGACCTGATAAAATTACGTTTTTAAATTGACCGTCAATTTTATCGAAGCGTACGTTAAGCTTAGCAATCTGAGTATAAACGTCGATGTTGTTTCCACCGAACCACAGCGAAGCAGCTATAGCAGAAGCAGTTACTCCGGTACCACAGGCGAGAGTCTCATTTTCAACGCCTCTTTCGTATGTCCTGATACGAATCTTACCGTTGTCGTTATAAAGAAAGTCTACATTAACGCCATCTTCGGAAATATTTCTGTCATAACGAATCTTAGCACCTTCAGCATTGACATCTATGTCATGCCAATTGTTAATTTTTTTAACATAATGAGGTGAGCCTGTATCTATTAAAAGGCTGTTTTCTTCCAATTTATAAGACAAAATGTCACACATTGACAGTTCAACATGATATTCGTTAAAAGAAATTAAGGAAACACTGACATTATGTATGCCATCAACGGCTTCATAAGTAGCCTTATCGTTTATTATGCCTTGACGATGAGCAAAAGCAGCTATACAGCGACCTCCATTACCACAGAAAGTGCTTTCCTTACCATCGCAATTGTAGTATTTCATCTTAAAATCATAATTGTCAGAAGGTAGTAATATTATCAAGCCATCAGCTCCAATGCCGGTACGACGATCACACATATTATATATTAATTCCTCCGTCAATAATATTTGGTCATTTATTGCGTTTATCATGATGAAATCATTGCCGGCACCATGAAACTTGCTAAACTTAATGCTTTGATTTATAGAGTTATTCATAAAAGTATTCTGTTTTAAAACCTTGTTGCTTTGGCAAGAATTTTGATTGTAAAAATAGTGATTTTTTTTAAAACAAACCATTATAGAAACAATAATCTTTACCAATTAAAAAATCAGGAAGGATGTCTCCTGAATATATTTAAAAACAATGACAGACATCATTTTTTATTAACTAACTAATTTTTAAAGTATGAAGAATAAAACGAAGGCGTTATTTCTGACATTATGTGCTGCTTTGATAGCACTAAGTATCCTGACAATCAATCTTTATTCATCTCAAAAGGAGATAAAACGGTCTTTAGCAAATGTTGAAGTCAATTCGTCGCAAGACAATTCCGTATCAATGATTAGGACCACATATATGACTGAAAATCATGGTGATGATTTTGTTGAAGCTGCGGCGAATACAGTCAATACTGTTGTTCACATCAGAACCGAGATTGTTTCAAAAGGCAATAGTTACTATGATTTTTTTGGATCTTTGTTGGAACAGCTTTATGGAGAGCCTTTGCAAATGCCTAATAATGTTTCAGTTGGATACGGATCTGGTGTGGTAATTTCGCCTGATGGTTATATAGTAACTAATAATCATGTTGTGGAAGGTGCTAACAAAATCGAGGTGACTTTCAATGATAAGCATAAGAGAACCGCTACCATAATTGGAAATGACCCGAGTACCGATTTGGCATTGATTAAAGTCGATGCTAAAGATTTGGAATATCTCACATTCGCTGATTCTGACGAAGTTAAAGTGGGAGAGTGGGTACTTGCAGTAGGAAATCCTTTCAATCTTACATCAACGGTTACGGCAGGTATTGTAAGTGCAAAGGCACGTAACATTAATATATTAGGTGATGGAAGTACTATAGAATCGTTTATTCAAACAGATGCCGCGATAAATCCTGGAAATAGTGGAGGCGCTTTAGTCGACATGGACGGAAACCTTATAGGGATCAACGCGGCTATTGCTTCTCGTACAGGAAGTTACGAAGGATATTCTTTTGCTATACCTTCTAATATTGTTAAAAAAGTTGTTGAGGATTTCTTGCAATATGGATCTTTGCAGAGAGCATATCTTGGCGTGACTATTGCTGAAATTACAGAGGAACTTGCTGAAGAAAAGGGAATTACGGAGATGTCGGGAGTTTATATCATGGGAGTTGATGAAAGAGGAGGCGCTAAGGCTGCGGGTGTTAAAGAAGATGATATTATATTGAGCATCAATAATATTACTGTTAATTCAAATTCACAGCTTATAGGTGTTGTTGGTCAATACAGACCTGGAGATAAGGTGAAAATCAAGATAAATCGTGATGGCGAGATTTTGATTAAAGAAGTGACGTTGAAGAACTTGGAAGGAACAGAAGAGATGCACAAAGAAGGTGAGAGTTTTTATAACGAAGTCTTAGGTATCAAGGTGCAAGCATTGCCGGCATCTTTAAAGAGCGAACTTGGAATTAATTACGGATTGAAAGTGGTTGAGGTTAAAGACGGTATATTTAAGCAAAAAGGAATAACAAACGATTTTATAATATTATCTGTCAATTATCAAAAAGTGAGCTCGGAAAACGACCTTAACAAAGCCTTGAGTAATGATAGGAACGGCAAGGTTAGAATTGAAGGAACTAATTCTACCGGAACCTATAACATTACTTTCGAGTTTTATCATTAATGGTCCACGAAATTGCGCGAAATCACGCGAAAGGATTTAGCGGTGGATTAGTGTCATTTAGCGGACAAAACATTTTGTAATCATTTTTGTTAGAGTAATAGTATAAAAGATATGAGACAGTTAAAAATTTCTAAATCAATAACGAATCGTGAGTTAGGTTCGTTGGATAAGTATCTTGCTGATATAGCGAGGGAGGAAATGGTGACGCCGGAAGAAGAGGTTATGCTTGCGCAGAGAATAAAAGCCGGTGATGATATTGCACTTGAAAGACTGGTTAAAGCGAATCTGAGATTCGTGGTTTCTGTCGCAAAACAATATCAGAATCAAGGATTGAGTCTGCCTGATTTGATTAATGAAGGTAATGTCGGACTTATCAAAGCGGCTCAGAGATTTGACGAGACAAAGGGTTTTAAATTTATTTCTTATGCCGTTTGGTGGATTCGTCAGTCGATATTACAAGCTGTGGCAGAGCAGTCTCGTTTAGTGCGACTTCCGTTGAATCAGGTCGGTGCTTTGTCGAAGATCAAAAAGACCTCAACAAGATTGGAGCAGTTGTATCATCGTCAGCCTACAGTCAAGGAAATTGCGGAAGAGTTGGATATGCCGGAACATAAAGTCGTGTCGGCTTTTAGAATGAATGCGAGAGAAGTCTCCATGGATGCGCCATTAGGTGAAGATGAAGACATGTCGTTAGGGGAAACTATAATTCCAGAAAATTCGGTTTCTACAGATGATGTCATAGCTCAAAAATTCGATGGCGCGGAGATACGTCGTTCTATGTCAATACTTAGTGATAAGGAAAGAGAGATATTGAATCTATATTTCGGCATTGACGTATCTCACAACTACACATTAGAAGAAATTGCGTATCGACTTGATTTGACAAGGGAAAGAGTGCGGCAGATTAAGGATAAGGCTCTTAGGAAACTGAGACAAAATCATAACAAGATTCTTCATAGATTGTATTATGAACAATGAAATCATCCCGTGTAATGCGGGATTTTTTATGAAAATATGTTAAAAAATATTAATGCAAAAGCTCAGTGAAAAAAGCAAATAAAAATGATGAATTATCTTTCATTTCTCAATAATATTTAGTAATTTTGCCACCCGTCTAACAGAAAATAAATTTATAAAACCCTTTTTTCAATGAAAAAGACCAAATACATTTTTGTAACAGGAGGCGTTACGTCATCCTTAGGTAAAGGTATTATTTCCTCATCTTTGGCAAAGTTGTTACAAGGAAGAGGTTTTTCGGTGACAATTCAAAAACTCGATCCATATATCAATATAGATCCGGGAACATTGAATCCATACGAACATGGCGAATGTTTTGTGACTGAAGATGGTGCAGAGACAGACCTCGACTTAGGTCACTATGAACGTTTCTCAAACACAGCTACATCACAAGCTAATAACGTCACTACAGGACGTATTTATCAGAGCGTCATCAACAAAGAGAGAAAAGGGGAGTATCTCGGTTCAACAGTGCAGGTCGTACCTCATATCACAGATGAAATCAAGAGATGTGTCAAACTTCTCGGTCATACAGGAAAATATGATTTCGTCATCACTGAAATCGGTGGTACGGTAGGTGATATCGAATCACTGCCATTCGTTGAAGCTATTCGTCAGATGCGCTGGGAAATGGGACAGGATTCTGTGGTGATACATCTTACCTTGGTTCCTTATCTCTCGGCAGCACAAGAACTTAAGACCAAACCTACTCAGCACTCTGTTAAATCGTTGCAAGAACAAGGTGTTCAACCTGACATCATTGTATGCAGATGCGAAAAACATATCTCAGAATCAATCAAATCAAAAATCGCTTTGTTCTGTAATGTCGAAAAGACATCAGTCATCGAATGTATTGACGCTGATTCTATCTACGACGTTCCAATCTTAATGATGGAAGAAGGTCTCGATAAAGAAGTCTTGAGAAAGACAAACACTCCGATTTCCGATAAAGTCGATATTGAAAGCTGGAAAGAATTCTTGAATCGTCTTCATAATCCAAAACACGAAATCACGGTGGCATTGGTTGGAAAATATGTTGAATTGAAAGATGCTTACAAGTCGATTCGCGAGGCTTTGATTCATGGCGGCGTTGCCAACGAGACAAAAGTTCATATCAAGAGCATTCATAGTGAGGAGATTACAAGAGAGAACGCTAAAGATATTTTAGCTGGCGTCGACGGTATCTTGGTTGCTCCAGGTTTTGGCAGCAGAGGCATAGAAGGTAAGATTAATGCAGTAGAATACGCTCGCGTCAATAAGGTTCCGTTCATGGGTATCTGCCTCGGTATGCAATGCGCTGTCGTAGAATTCGCAAGAAACGTACTCGGTTATGCCGATGCTCATTCTCGTGAAATGGATTCTAATACAAAACATCCAGTCATCGACATCATGGCAGAACAAAAGAACGTCACCAACATGGGTGGCACAATGCGTCTCGGAGCTTATCCTTGCAAAGTCAGTGAAGATTCTAACCTCTATAAAGCATACGGCGAGACCCTTATCTCAGAACGTCACCGCCATCGTTATGAGTTTAACAATAAATATATTGAAGAGTTCAAGAAACACGGCATGAAGATAGTTGGAGTAAATCCTGATACCAACTTGGTGGAAGTCGTTGAAATCGAGGATCATCCATGGTATGTGGCTTCACAATATCACCCTGAATATAAGAGTACAGTAGCAAAACCTCATCCAATGTTCGTTGGATTCGTTGGAGCAATGTTGAAATATCATAATAAAAAATAATCAATAAAACATTAAAATTTATCATCATAAAAGTAGGTGCGAAAATAGTATAAACATGACTTTATATTATCTTTGCACCTTTAAAAATTAAATCAATAATCATGGATAAAAATTCTCTTATTGGTATCATCTTGATATTAGCGATATTGATCGGCTGGTCGGTATGGATGACACCATCTAAAGAAGAAATCGCACAACAACGTCACATTCAAGACTCTATCTACAGAGCAAACAGAGAACGCTTCGTTAATGATTCAATAAAGATGGCTGAAGCTAATGCCATTATGGACGAGAAAAACGTCACTGTAAAAGATGAATCATACACGGCTCGTTACAATCAATTCGGTGCTTTCGCAGACGCTTCAGTAGGTGAAGACAAGACTTTCACACTTGAAAACGAAGTGCTTAAAATGAACCTCTCTTCAAAAGGTGCTTACGTAGAGACTGTAGAACTTAAAGATTATAAGACATACGACTCACTTCCTTTGATAGGTTTCGATGAAGAGACTTCAAGATTTAACTTGGAATTTATAGCCGACGGCAAAGGCATCAACTCGTATGATCTTTACTTCGAACCTTATCTCAACGGTTTCCCATACGAAGGTGATGCAAGTATAAACCTTAACGGAAGAGACTCTTTGGTAATGTCCTTACGTGCATATGTGGCTGATACAGAAGGAAACAAAAGTATGGATAAATACCTCGAGTTTCGTTACACAATGTACAAAGACCAATATATGGTCGGCTTCGACATCGTGACAAACAACCTCAAAGGCATCATTCCTTCAAACACTCGTTTCATGACGATGGACTGGGCTGTCGATGTCCTTAAACAAGAGAAGGCAGGCGACCGTATCAACGTTGAGACCATATATTACATGTATTCCAATAACGATGTGGAAACACTTTCACAGACAGAAGTAGTTGAAGCTGAAGAAGAATTAAAATCAGGCTTGAAATGGGTGTCATTTAAACAAAAATTCTTCAGTTATGCACTTATCTCAAAAGATAGCTTTGATGACGCTTTCGTTGAAATGCATACAAAATCAAGACCTTCAAATCGTCGTTATCAGAAATCAATGAGTGCGAATATAGAGATTCCTTTCGACGGATTGAACGAAGATAATACTATCGAGATGTCTTATTATTTCGGACCTAATGACTTCAAGGAATTGAAACAATATGACATCAATCTTGAAAAACAAATTCCTCTCGGTGGCAAATTGGTAGCATGGATCAACAGACTTATAGTCATTCCTGTATTCGACTGGTTAGGACAATATGGATGGAACTACGGTATCGTTATCTTGATATTGACACTTATCATCAAGATATGTTTGATGCCAATAGCTTTCAAATCATACATGTCATCAGCCAAGATGCGCGTCTTGAAACCAGAGATTGATGAGATTAACGCTAAATATCCGAAACCTGACGACGCCATGAAGAAACAACAAGCTATCATGGATTTATACAAGAAAGCAGGAGCAAGCCCGATGTCAGGTTGTCTACCGATGTTATTGCAGTTCCCGATATTGATTGCTATATTCCGCTTCTTCCCTTCAAGTATAGAATTACGTCAACAATCGTTCTTGTGGGCTGACGACCTTTCTACATACGATAGCATTTGGGATCTTCCTTTCAATATTCCATTCTACGGCGACCACGTCAGTTTGTTCACATTATTGATGACTGCTGCAACTTTGCTTTACACCTACATTAATAACAAGCAAATGCAACAAGCACAAGGCGACCAAGCTATGCCGGGAATGAAACTCATGATGTATCTCATGCCAATCATGTTCCTCGGAATATTCAATAGCTACTCAGCAGGTTTGAGTTATTATTATCTCTTAGTCAACTTGTTTACATTCTTACAGATGTACCTCTTCAAAGTCTTTATCAACGAAGACAGACTGCGCAGAAAGATTGAACAAGCCAAGAAAAAACCTGTGAAGAAATCCAACTTCCAGAAACGCTTGGAAGAGATGCAGAAACAACAGCAACAACAAATGAGAAGATGAAATAGTTAAATATTGTAGGGACACATCGAATGTGTCCCTATTTTTTTATCTTTGTCGGAAATTCAAAAGAAAGACACTGAAAAAGAAAAGTAAATAACATATTATAAAAACAGAGCTTAGTGCTCTTGTTCTCTACATAGTAAACTGGTAAATTTTAAGGCAAGGAGAATAAGAGATCAAGTTGTTTACGTCAAACGGCGTGAATTGGTCGTGCTTATTTAGTTGCAAGGGTTTTACCAGAACCTACTAACTCTAATTGAGCAATGAAAGCGATTCACGCTTTTTTCATTGCTAAAGATAAAAAGAGTTTGAGCGTAAAACCGGATCTTATGGACAATAAAAGGCAATTTCAAGAAGAAGAGTTACATATCGGCAGGCTGATAAAGTGTGAGTTGATGAAGTAGGGAAGGAGTATCACCTGGTTATCGACACAAGTAAATTGCACGCGAGAAAACTTATATAAGGTCTTTCGCCTACCTTGGATTTATACCGATTTGTTGTTCGAGATAAGCAAAGCTTTAGATTTCGATTTCTTTAAAGAGTGTTCGGAGTTTTACGAGAAGAGTTTAAAAGTTAAACTATCGTCAAGTTTAATTGAAAGGCGCGTACATCAAACGGATGTCATTTTCCGGTCCAGCATCATATTGCTTTCCGACGATTACGTTGGCGTCTTTAGGATTTGGCTCGTTAAGATACAGATAAAGAGTCACTATTTCATTTTGACCACTATTAAATAAGGTGTCGGTTATAGTGTCGTAAGGGAAAAAATTTTCGTTGAGATATTGTTCGATACGAATGTCCAAATCGCTTCTTATGTATAAGTCAGATTCGTAATATCCATCTTCCTTGTCGAAGAAGAAGTCCATCTCCCAGACCGCCCATGAGTACCAATCGCTTCCGCTACCATAAACTAAGACGGTGTCGCTATAATTACGTTTTGGCTCGCCGTAAATGGATTTTATTTTATTTGGCGAAGCACCAAATTCTAAGGTAGGTTCTTCAAAAAGACTTACGATGACGTGAAGTTTTAGCTCGTCTTCGCTGTTAGATAAGGTGATGTTTGTCTCTCCGACATTCTTTCCAAGGATATTGCCGTCTTGGTCAATGTCGACAATAAGTCTGTCGTCGGAATCGTAAGTTATTGTTTCATCTGAAGTAGCATTGAGGTTAAAAGTTTCTCTTAATACGATGTTGATGGTTTCTGGCCCGTTATATCTGATAGAACCATCTCTGCATGAAGATAAGATGCAGCATAATGTCAATAAAATTAAAGATATTTTCTTCATAAATTTAAACTTTGATACAAAAATATAAAATTATTTAAAAGTATATGATTAATAAGAAAAAAAAACTAAATTTGCGCATTAGGAAAATTATAACACATTAAATAAAAATAATATGATTAACAACAATTTCATTAAACGTCATAACGGGCCAACAGCGACTGATGTTGAAAAAATGCTTAAGGTCGTTGGCGTTGAATCGACAGATCAACTTATCGACGAAATCATTTCTCCTGATATTCGTCTTCCAAAAGGTTTAAATATCGGCAGAGGTTTAAACGAATATGAATGCTTTGGCAACCTCAAGGCATTAGGTGCAAAGAATAAGATTTACAGAAGTTATATCGGTTTAGGTTACTACAACGTAATCACTCCTGGTGTCATCACACGTAATATTCTTGAAAATCCAGGATGGTACACATCATACACTCCATATCAAGCAGAAATTTCACAAGGTCGTCTTGAAGCTCTCTTGAACTATCAGACTGTTATCAGCGACATGACAGCGATGCCATTGGCAAACGCTTCATTGTTAGACGAAGCAACTGCAGCTTCAGAAGCGATGTTGATGTTCTGGCACAGCCGCAGCCGCGCACAAGTGAAAGCTGGTATCAAGAAATTCTTCGTAGCTAACGACGTGTTCCCACAAACAATAGACGTCATCAAGACAAGAGCTTATTACCAAGGTATAGAAGTCGTTGTTGACGATGTCAAGAACTTCAGCGCTGGTGAAGAATACTTCGGTATCTTAGTTCAATGTCCAAACCAATTCGGTCGCGTTATCAACTATAGCGAAGAAGTTAAAGCATGGAAAGAAAAGGGTATGCAGGTAGCAGTAGCTTCCGACTTGATGAGCCTCGCTCTTATCACACCTCCAGGCGAATGGGGCGCTGACGTAGTGCTCGGCTCAAGCCAACGCTTCGGTTTGCCTATGGCATTCGGCGGTCCTCACACAGGTTTCTTCGCAACGACAGACGCTTACAAACGCGAGATGCCAGGTCGTATCATCGGTATATCAAAAGACGCTCTCGGCAATCCAGCTTATCGTCTCGCTCTCCAAACTCGTGAGCAACATATCAAACGCGAAAAAGCTACATCAAATATCTGTACAGCTCAGGCTCTCCTCGGTATCATGTCAGGATTCTACGCAATCTATCACGGACCAGAAGGCATCAAAGAAATAGCTCGTCATATCAATATCCTCACTTGTGTTCTCGATAAAGAAATGCAGAAATATGGCGTTAAACAACTTAACGATCATTACTTCGATACATTGCACTTTGAATTGCCAGAAGGTTTCTGCACATGCAAAGTCAATGAAGTAGCTCTTCAACATCAGATGAACTTCCGTATCATCGACAAACAACATTTCGCTATCAGCTTA
>JAZOCI010000139.1:0-14743 GCA_045596465.1 Bacteroidales bacterium
TGACTATACTTTTGGCTCGTATAACGGCACTATGGCTTTTACTGGAAATGTTGTAATTCCAGAAACAGTCAAATATATAGGATTAGCGGCTTTCCAAAAATGTTCAAGTTTGGAAAATGTCACATTCGGAGAGAACTCTCAACTCACTTATATCGGACAAAACGCTTTTTGTGGTTGTTCAAGTCTTATAAGCATAGAGATTCCTGATCTGGTTACTTTTATTGGAGATTTTGTATTTGAAGATTGTTCAAGTCTGAAAGTAATAAGATGTTATGCAGAAATTGTCCCGGAAACAGGAATTGATGTTTTTAATGGTTGTCCTTCGGATATGACAATTTATGTTCCTGAGGTTTCTTTGGAAAATTATAAAGCAACATCTCCTTGGAATGAATTTACTATACTTTCGTTAGATGAAGATGAAGATGACGATGACGAAAACGAAAATCCAACAGACACAATCGTTCCGACACCTACAGTTCCTGCGGCTTTAGACACATTGTTCGCTGATGCGTTAAACGATTCAACAGTCGTATTAACATGGAATAAAGTTGAAGGTGCAACGTCGTATAATATATATAAAGGTGATGATTTGACATTCGTAAATGTTACAGACACAGTTTATAAAGTTGAAGACTTGGTTGCAGATTCAACATACACATTCAGCGTTACAGCTGTAAATGAAACCGGCGAGTCAGAACGTAAATCGGTCTCTGTAACGACACCGAAAGCTGACGATGACACTGACGACGGAAACGATGACGGAAATGACGATGGCAACGACGATGGAAATGACGACGGAAATGACGATGGAAATGACGATGGCAACGATGATGGAAATGATGATGGAAATGATACTCCAACACCGGAACCGTTAGATGCTCCAGAAGATCTCGAAGCAAATGCTTTAAGCACTTCGTCGATAATATTGACATGGGAAGAAGTTGAAAACGCCGAGAGCTACAACATCTATCGCGATGGCGAGTTCTTGACAGATGTCACCAAGACAAACTACACCGACAAGAACTTGGAATACAACACAGAATATTGCTACACAGTGACAGCTGTCCTCAACGACTCTGTAGAATCTGTGAAATCAGAGGAAGTCTGTGTCAAGACATTAGGAGACGGCATTGAAGAACTCAGTGCTTCTGTCAACATCTATCCTAACCCGGTCAGCGACAGACTTGTCATCGAGACAGACTCATACGTTGAAAGTGTAAGTGTTTATACAATCACTGGAACGTTGATCTACAAAGAAGTTGATTTCAACAGTAACGCAATAGATGTTTCTGAATATAGTGCTGGAGTTTACATCATGAAAGTCAGAACAGAAAACGGTGAAGTTGTAAAACGCTTCATTAAGAAATGAAAATATGAGAATCTGAGAATTTTCAAATTCTCAGATTCTCGATTTCTCAGATTTAAGATGTAGAATAATAAAAAAAAGCGACCTTAAGGTCGCTTTTTTTATACTCTCTTAGGAGCTATCTTGTTTCTGATTATACTGTAAAGCTCATCGGTTTTGACTCTTATTTGTTCCATTGTGTCGCGGTCGCGGACTGTCACGGTGTTGTCTTCCAAAGTCTGATTGTCGATGGTGACGCATAATGGTGTTCCTATAGCATCTTGTCTTCTGTAACGTTTACCGATAGAATCCTTTTCTTCGTATTGGCACATGAAGTCAGGCGTGAGCTGATCCATGATTTCGCGTGCTTTTTCTGGGAGTCCATCTTTCTTGACGAGAGGTAATATAGCGACTTTATAAGGAGCGAGAGCTGCCGGGAATTTCATCACCACGCGTTCTGAGCCGTCTTCGAGTTTCTCTTCTGTATAAGCGTGGCTCAACATAGCGAGGAACATACGGTCTAAGCCGATAGAAGTCTCGATGACGTATGGGATATAGCTTTCGTTAGTCTCCGGGTCGAAGTATTGGAGTTTCTTGCCAGAGAACTTAGAATGCGAGCTGAGGTCGAAGTCGGTGCGGCTGTGGATACCTTCAAGTTCTTTAAATCCGAATGGGAATTCGAATTCGATGTCGGTAGCGGCGTTGGCATAATGAGCGAGTTTCTCATGATCGTGGTAGCGATATTTCTCAGCAGGGATGCCGAGTGAGAGATGCCACTTCAGACGTTCTTCTTTCCAGTGTTTAAACCATTCTAATTCGGTGCCAGGACGTACGAAGAACTGCATCTCCATCTGTTCAAACTCTCTCATTCTGAATATAAACTGGCGAGCCACGATCTCGTTACGGAAAGCCTTACCTGTCTGAGCGATGCCGAAAGGCACTTTCATTCTACCAGTCTTTTGAATATTAAGGTAATTGACGAAGATGCCTTGAGCTGTTTCAGGACGGAGATAGATCTCGTTAGCGCCTTCAGCGAGCGAGCCCATCTGAGTGGCGAACATGAGGTTGAACTGACGCACATCGGTCCAGTTGCGTGAGCCTGAGATAGGACAAACGATGCCGAGGTCTTCGATGAGCTGCTTGATACCGGCGAGGTCGTTAGCTTCCATCAGGCTGTAGAGACGATGGCTAATGTCTTCTATCTCTTGCTTGTAACCGAGTACGCGAGCGTTAGTAGAAACGAATTGTTCCTTGTCGAAAGCGTCGCCAAAACGTTTCTTGGCTTTCTCTACTTCTTTATTTATTTTATCTTCAATCTTGGCGATATAATCTTCTACGAGCACGTCGGCACGATAGCGTTTCTTGCTGTCTTTGTTATCTATCATCGGGTCGTTGAATGCATCGACGTGACCTGAAGCCTTCCATACTGTTGGGTGCATGAAGATAGCTGCATCGACGCCTACGATGTTTTCGTGCATCTGCACCATGGCTTTCCACCAATATTGACGTATGTTATTCTTTAATTCAACTCCATTCTGACCGTAGTCATAGACGGCGGAGAGACCGTCATAAATATCACTCGAAGGAAATACGAAACCGTATTCTTTAGCGTGAGATGTTATCTTCTTGAAAAATTCTTCTTGATTCATGTTCTTTTTATGTCTAAAGTCTAATGTCTAAAGTCTAAAGTCTAATGACGACAGACCTAAGTCTATAGATGAAAAACTGTAACTGTTAATTGTAAATTGTTAATTGTAAATTGTTACAAAATGAGCATCGCGTCGCCGTAGGTGAAGAAGCGATATTTCTCTGCCACAGCCACCTTATAAGCTTTCATGAGAAGTTCATAACCGGCGAAGGCTGCCACTTCCATCATCATTGATGATTTTGGGAGGTGGAAATTGGTGATGAGCGCGTCGGCGGTGTTGAAGTCATAATGCGGGAAGATGAACTTGTTAGTCCAGCCTTTATAAGGATTTATCTGACCTGATATTGTGACGGAAGTCTCGAGAGCTTTGAGAGATGTTGTGCCTACTGCGAAAATCTTGTTACGTTGGGCTTTAGCAGCATTGATGATGTCGCAAGTTTCTTGTGTTATCTCCATTTCTTCCGAGTCGGTTTTATGTTTTGTGAGGTCTTCTACTTCTATGTCGCGGAAGTTACCCACGCCTGTGTGAAGAGTGAGTTCAGCGAACTGTACGTCGCGGAGTTCGAGATGTTTCATGAGCGACTTGCTGAAGTGCATACCTGCTGTCGGAGCTGCTACAGCACCTTCACATTTAGCGAAGACGGTCTGATAGTTTTCTGCGTCTTCAGGTTCCACTGGTCTTTGAATTTCTACTGGCAATGGAGTGTTGCCTAATTCTGTGATAGTCTTCTTGAACTCTTCGTGAGTTCCGTCGAACAAGAAACGTAAGGTTCTGCCACGTGATGTAGTGTTGTCGATGACCTCAGCTACGAGTTCGTCATTCTCACCGAAATATAACTTGTTGCCAATACGAATCTTACGAGCTGGATCTACGAGCACGTCCCAGAGACGGCTTTCGTGGTTGAGCTCACGAAGCAACATGACTTCAATCTTGGCGCCAGTCTTCTCCTTCTCGCCATAAAGACGTGCAGGGAAAACTTTGGTGTTGTTTAAGACGAAAACGTCGCCTGCATTGACATAATTCAAAATATCTTTGAAGATACAATGTTCGATGGAACCATCTTTACGGTTGACAACCATCAAACGAGATTCATCTCTGTTTTTTGCCGGATAGTTGGCAATGAGATCTGCAGGAAGGTTGAATTTGAATTGTGATAACTTCATCTATAATGATTTTATGTAATTTTTTGCAAAAAATACAAATATAATATAAGAACGAAGTTTTGTCAATAGATTTTTTAAAAAAAATAAGATTTTTTAGTCTTCAATCCTCTGAGATACGCCTTGCCAATAACAATATAAGATTCAAACGCCCCTAACCATAAACATAACACCCTGACACACTACTCTCCTATCAACAAGTCACCTTCTTTGATCCAGTTCATTTTTCTGAATATCTCGCCGAAGATCCATGTCAGTATTGCGGGCAAGACGAAGCAGATCAACAATATTCCGAGCCACATTTTGGTTCCGCCGTCTGGCATTGCTGTTATTATTCCGAAAGGTCCTACCAATCCGCATGTTCCCATTCCGGCGCCTATAGGCACGTTTTCAAGTTGAAATACGCAAGTCGATATTGGTCCGGTGATGGCGGCTGCCAATGTTGGAGGAATCCATGTAAGAGGATTTTTTATGATGTTAGGCATCTGTAACATTGACGTTCCTAAACCTTGAGAGATGAGTCCGCTCCAGCGATTTTCTTTGAACGACATCACTGCGAAGCCGACCATCTGAGCGCAGCATCCTGCTGTGGCGGCGCCGGCAGCGATTCCCGAAAGTCCGATGGCGATACATAAAGCCGCGCTGCTGATAGGGAGTGTCAGCGCCATTCCGACAGAGACAGATACTATCACGCCCATGATGAAAGGTCGCAACTCGGTGGCGTTTTCGATGAATCTTCCGAAAGCCTCCATGAAAGCATTGATGCCGGGACCGACGAACATGGCGAGGAGTACACCACTGATTATCACGACAGACGGAGTGACGAGGATGTCTATTTTCGTTTCTTTCGACACAATTTTGCCGAGCTCGGTACTGATGACAGTAGCTACGTATGCGCCTACAGGTCCGCCGAGAGTGTTGCCCGCGATGCCCGCAGTGACGGCAGAGAACAAGACAAGAGCCGGCGCATGAAGCGAATGAGCTATCGCGGCACCTATGGCGGCGCCGGTGGCCTGCTTGGCGAACTTAGCTATCTCGAGAAAAAACGGGACACTCAGCTTTTCGCCTAAAGTGGTGAAGATAGTACCGATAAGCAAAGAGGCGAAAAGACCGAAAGCCATAGCTCCAAGAGCATCGAGAAAGTAAGCCTTCGCCGTGATATTTACATCTTTCTTCTTAAGAAAACCCTGAAATCCCATAATTAATGTTAGCCGTCAGCCATTACACGTTATTAATTGTACACTATTAAGACGCAGCAAGCCATGTCTCTACATTGTTCATTGTCCATTGTAAATTCCCAACTGCTTCACGAACCTTTCATACCATTCTTCGCCGAAGCGTCGTATCATCGGGACCTTAAGGAATTTATATAAAGGTATTCCTTCTTTCTCTCCCTTACGTTTTGCAGGGACGCAGACGCTCCACTCGTGATACATGATATGAATGAAACCGTTTTGTTCGACGAGACGTATAGGATAAAGATGACAGCTGATAGGTTTCCAGAAATCTATCTTTCCTTCGAGATAAGCCTTCTCGATGGCACATAATGCCGTGCCGTTTTCATGAAAATAAACGAAAGCACATTCCTCATCATTGACCAAGGGAGTGACAAGTGCGCCTCGCTCATCGTAATCATAAACGTCGTTATTCTCAATAACCTCGATGCCTTCCGGACGCATATACGGTTTTATCTCTTCGATGTTCTCTTCTATCAAACCGACCTCTTCTGGTTCTAAAGGAGCTCCGGCATCGCCGGCAACACAACATTCACCCTTACATCTCGCAAGGTGACAACAAAAACGAGCATTGATGAACTCGTCAGTGACTATTACATTATCAACTATTACCATGTGGCAAAAATAATAAAAGACTAAAGACTAAAGACAAAAGACTAAAGTTTTTTTTAATGAGAAATTGGGACAATGCCTGAGTTGCAGTTTAATGGCTAATGTTTGTATAAGAATCTTTTAACTTTTGTCATTAGTCTTTTGCCATCACAACTTCAGACATCTAAGCATTGAAACGCCGCCGTAATGTGTTATGTTGTCGTGAATCATTCGTGGGACGAGCAGCAAGGTCTTGCAATCGGATTTCTCGTGCCACACGAGATTGTTTTCTTCTTTGTATTTGTAAGTCTGTTCAAGAGACCAACCTTTGGATTTAGCGAGTGTATCGAAAGCGAGATTATGCAACACCGAGCGTTCATTCTGCTGCAATCGCAGAAGCTCGTTGCGGCCGATGTCTTCGTATCGCAAAACGACTTTCTCCCAAGCCAGTTCGTCGAAGACAGGCTCGCCTTCTTGGAATAGGATTCCATTTTTAACTTTATAAAAATCTAGAATTTTTCTCCACGTCATTCCATCAGGATTGCTATACATATTCCTTTCCGGAACTAAGTTATTATCTGGCATCCAGATAGAATTGCCAGCCTCTCCAGACCAGCGTCCGCCACTTCTCGGAATGTTGTTATAACCTTTGTTGGAATATTTTATCTCGAAGTAAGCGTCGAGACTGTTTTGTACTGAGATAGGAAAAGTATGAAAGATACGGTCTTTCTCTTTCATCTCAGCATCAGTGTCATCAGAAGAGATAGCAACCATCTCAGCAATACGCTTGACAGCCGCTATCTTATCTGATATACTGGAATTGTGGTTTGATAATGTTTTTAATAAAGATAACATTTATTATTATAAACCAATTTGTTCTTTTATCAGATTATAGTTGGCGATTTCATTAGGATGAATTTCTCCATCAACTTCTATCAACTTGACGATAAATTCTGCCAATACTTTCTTGATTTCTGCTTGTTCTACCTCGTTGAAACCGTCTAACAAATCTCTTGTCATTTGGATTATTGTCTCCAATGATACTTTCTCATTGACACTTCCCAAAATGATTTGTTTTATTTCTATAGCTAAACCGCCTTCACCTTGTTCTAAATTAGCGACAAAATTTTCAATAAACTCTTGTTCACGTGTTTCATACACTCCATCGCAATTTGCAAAGAACACTCCGATCTTTGCACAAAGAACCTGCATTTGTTGTATTTTATCCATAATATTACTTTTTTGTTTTTATGTTATTTATTTATTAGCATTGCTGATAGTATCTATACCAACTTTAGCTATGTATAAAACGCCAGCAAAAATACCTGTAGTAAGAATTACACTCATAATTTCAATTTTTTAAAGGTTATACAATTATTATTTATTTTTTCCATTAATAGCCTCTATAGCTGCAATAGCTACTCCTGCGACTGATGCAACTATTCCTGCGGTTGCTACAAACATAACTTTAAATTTTAAATGTTAAACAATATTTATTTTATTTTCAAAACTTCCAAATCTGATGTGTTAAGAATATTTGCCTTAACGGCAAAAAGATTCAACAATTTGTTTTTTTTGCAAACATAGAAACAAAATTAGTTCATTAAAATTCCAATTCGTTCCAAATCATTCCAAATTATGCCACGAAAAACATACAACTTTTACACAATATTTTATTTGTTATTTTTGCAAAAAACAATAGCACTTGTGATGGGTAATGATTTTTATATCGAGAAATTAAGGCAAATGTTGAAGACTCAATTCGGTCGCGACATGGAAACTCCAGCCGATTTCTCCGATTTGAGTGATGACATTAGAGATAAACTTAAATGCAGCACGATGAGCGCAACAACTTTAAAGCGCTTGTTCGGCTATATCAAATACGACAAAGACATCAGTCTATCTTCCCTGTCACTCCTCGCTCGCTATCTCGGTTATTCCGGATGGAACGCTTTCTGTATGAACGACAAAAGCGAATCTGGCTTCATTTCTGAAGAAATAATATATTCCAAAGACCTTATAAAAGGTGACTCTGTCTTATTTGAATGGAACCCAAACCGCTCTTGCGTAGCTGAATTCCTCGGAAACGACAGATTCCTCGTCAAAGATGCTCAATATTGCAAACTGGAAATAGGAGACACTTTCACAACGACACAATTCATCTTAAACAATCCGCTGATAATAACAGACCTTATTCAAGTCAGAATGCCAGGTGAACATTCAAAGAAATATGTGGCTGGCAACAAAAGCGGATTGACGAAACTAAGAAAAGCGAAGAAAAACAAATGATAAGATTATTGAACTAAGCAGTGACAAAAGTTCTTGGTTCTTGGTTCTTAGTTCTTAGTAATATATTCTAAAATATTTTGCTATACTTGCAGAATAAATTTTACAAAAGCAATGTTCGACTCCGACTTAAATTCTGGTTTCATAGAAGAAGATAACATAAATATCGCTAATCAGTTTTCTAACTTCGAACTGATACATAACTCTAAAAACGGTTATAGCGAATTGTATAAAGCCAAACGCTATGGCAAATGGTATGTCCTCAAACACTTGACCGACAAAGAAAAAGACAATCCTCGTTATCAGTCGCTGCTCGAAAAAGAATTCGACATCGCAATACAGCTGTCGCATCAGAACGTAGTCCAGACCGTCACCTTTGAAGATATTCCTCAACTCGGACTCTGCATAGTGCAGGAATTCATCGACGGCGTGACATGGAACGACTTCTTCTCCAAAAACAATATTTCTAAAAAAGAAACCTTCAGAATACTCGGCGAACTCTGCGACGCCCTTACATATATTCACAACAAACAAATCGTCCATCGCGACATAAAACCAAACAACATCTTAATAACTCGCGACGGACATCACGTGAAACTCATCGACTTCGGTCTCGCCGACAAAGACGATTTCGATATCTTGAAAGAACCTGCAGGAACAACAGCATTCGCTTCTCCTGAACAGCAAAAAAGAAATAAAATCGACAATCGCTCCGACATCTACGCTCTCGGAAAAATCATTCAAGATATTTCATATCAATCTTTTAAGATAAAAAGAATAACGAAGAAATGTCTGGAAGAAAACCCAGAAAAACGATTCAGTTCTGCTCTCGAAGTAAAGAAAAAACTCAACAGCAAGACAGACATCATCATCTTAATCATAACTCTATTGTTAATAATCTTCACGTTTTTTTCACTCATATTAGTAAATATGAAAAATAAAATTGAGACATTAGAGATAATGAATAATGAGATGGTTACGCAAGAGTTTTATGATTCCCTCAAAAAAGAAATCGCCATATTGGAAAACGAGAATCACAAGATAAAATCAGAATCAGACTCCATCAAAATTATATTGAAAAAGCAAAGCGAAACAGAAAATCTTTACAAATCCCTACATAAACAAGTCGTTGATTTTGCGGGGAAACAATGCCGTGAAATAGAGAAGACATTAGATTACAACAATATATATTCACCTTCTAATAGCAATAAGATAAGCAATCTGATTCTTAGCAGAGGAAAATTCCCTCAACAACTTATTGACTCAAATCTAAAAAAAGACTCACCTTACTATCACGAGTGGTTACATAATCTGAAAAAAGTCGAAGAAAACATTTATACAGATTTCAGCAGAAGTTTTTATGGAAGTTGATAATTTGATGAACTGAGGAATTGAGGAATTTTCACTTTAGCCTTTTGTCATCACACCTTACAAATCGCCGCAATTAATTTCTTAGTGTAATCGTTTTGAGGATTGTTGAAGAGCACGTCGGCTTCGTTCATCTCCTGAATCTTGCCGTTATACATCACCACGACTCTGTCGGACATAAATCTTACGACGCTTAAATCGTGAGAAATGAAGATATATGTGAAATGAAATTCTTTCTTCAGTCTGTTAATAAGATTTAACACCTGCGCCTGCACCGAGACGTCTAAGGCTGATACCGACTCGTCGCAGATTATCAGTCTCGGATTGACGGCCAAAGCGCGTGCAATACAGATGCGTTGCCTCTGACCTCCAGAGAACTCGTGCGGATAACGCTGATAATGCGACGCTTCCAATCCTACCTCTTCCAACAAGTGACAAACACGCTCTCTTCTTCTCTTCGCATCTTTTTCAATTCCATGAATCATCATTGGTTCAGCAATAGCTTCACCTATGCAAATTCGAGGATTTAAAGAAGAATACGGATCTTGAAATATGATCTGCGCCTGCTTGCGATATTCGCGAAGCTCCTTATTGCTTAACTGTGTTATGTCTTTATCTTCAAAAATAACTTTGCCAGAAGTAGGTTCAACTAATCTTAAAATGCTGCGTCCCAAGGTTGTCTTGCCGCATCCCGACTCACCCACAAGTCCGAGCGTCTCGCCTGGATACACGTCTAAACTCACATCATCGACGGATTTTATGTGGTCGTAAGTACGACCGAAAACACCTTTTCGAAGCGGATACCAAGTCCTGAGATTCTCAACCTTTAAGATTGGTTCCTGCGAATATAAAAGTTCATGTTGTTTCTCACGTTCCTCGTCTGTAATGAGCAACTCATTCTTAACTTGATTGTTATCTATCCATTTCCCATCGAGGAATTCCTTCACCACAGGAAGTCGCTCTAGACGATAATCGAGTGGCGGGCGACAAGCGATGAGACCTTTAGTATAAGGATGCTGCGGATTATTTAAAATATCGTGAGTCGCGCCTTTTTCCACTATCTCGCCTTTATTCATCACGATGACATCATCGGCTATTTCAGAAACCACGCCGAGGTCATGAGTGATGAATATCATTCCCATTCCATTCTCACGCTGCAATTCTTTAAGAAGCTTCAAAATCTCTTTCTGCACCGTGACATCGAGCGCCGTCGTTGGCTCATCAGCGATGAGTACCTTAGGATTTGAAATCAAAGCCATCGCAATCATCACTCTCTGCTTCTGACCGCCAGAAAGTTCGTGAGGATATTTGTCAAAAATAATCTCCGGATTAGGCAGCTTCACCTTTTCGAAAAGTTCTAGAACTTTTTCTTTGGCTGTTGAAATTTGACGCTGACTTTGACTCTGACACTGACTTTGACTCTGACACTGACTTTGCGACTCTGCGACTTTATGTCTCTGCGTCCCTACTTGTTGACTCGTTGTCTCGTTGACTCGTTGACTTAAACTAACCGCTTCCATCACCTGGAATCCGCATTTATAAACAGGATTCAAGGACGTCATCGGCTCTTGAAATATCATCGCGATTTGTCTGCCGCGGATTTCCGACATCTGGTCGTCGCTATAATGTGAAATATCTTTGTCTTCTAACAAAATAGAATCGGTTTCAATCTTAGATTTGCGTCTGTCGAGCAGCTGCATCACAGCAAGATTACTCACCGACTTGCCCGAACCAGATTCTCCCACGATGCCGAGAGTCTTGCCTTCAAACACCTCGAAGTCAATGCCATGAACAGCCTCGTTCCATTTGCCATCACGACGGAAAGAGACGCGCAGATTGTTTATTTTCAGAAGAGATTTCATAAATGCAAAGATAGAAAAAGTCAACGGTCTACAGACAACTGACAACAGTTTTTTTTGAAACTGAGATGTTGAGAAATTGAGAATCTGAGAATCTAAGTTGATGAGTGTACTAAGTGTGCTGAGATGCTGAGTGTTCAGTGTCAGAGTCAATTTTCAGTTTTTAAATTTCTCAGTTTAAAAAAAGAGCCACCCTTTTTCAGAGCAGCTCTTTTTTATGCATTCTTAATTATGAATTATGCATTATGAATTATGCATTATAAATTGCCTCAACAGTTCATTCCGCCGCAGCAGTGAATGGTTTGTCCTGTGACATATCTCGACAAGTCGCTGGCGAGGAATAATGCTGTATCTGCTACGTCTTCCGGAGTGCCGCCTCTTCTCAATGGTATCGTCTTCATCCATTCAGCTTTAGCTTCTTCAGAGATCTGGTTTGTCATGTCGGTAATGATGAATCCCGGAGCGATGCAGTTAGCTCTGATGTTACGTGAGCCCATCTCCTTAGCGATAGATTTTGCCAAGCCTATCAAGCCAGCCTTAGATGCTGCGTAGTTAGCTTGTCCTGCGTTGCCTGAAACGCCAACTACAGATGCCATATTGATGATGCTGCCTGAACGCTGACGTGCCATGATAGGAACGATAGCGTGAATGAAATTAAAAGCAGATTTTAGATTGACGGTGATAACATCGTCCCATTGTTTCTCTGTCATACGCATCATTAAGGTGTCGCGTGTGATACCTGCATTGTTGACCAAGACATCAATAGTTCCGAAGTCCTGATGTATTTGTTTTACGGTGTTCTCCACATCGTTGAAGTCGGCAGCGTTTGAGACATAACCCTTAGCTTTGATGCCAAGAGCTGTCAGTTCAGCCTCAGTAGCTCTGATGCTTTCTTCATTTAAGTCGGTGAAAGCGATATTACAACCTTCTTCAGCAAAACGCTTAGCGATAGCCTTGCCGATACCTCTTGCTGCACCAGTGATGACAGCAGTTTTATTTTCTAATAATAATCTCATAACATTATTTTTTAGACATACGTCCGTATGCCTCTACAGGATGTTGTTCTATCATGTAGAGACGCACGGACGTGCGTGTTTGTTTTTATTGTTAATTATACATTCTTCATTGTACATTATACATCGCAAGGTCTTCTTCCTTGAAATTTTCTACAAATGTAAGGATTTTTGCAATCTCAGCTTCACCTAAAGCGATGATTATTTTACAAGATTTGCAGAATTTTAAAGTCTCAGAGTCGCAGAGTCTCAGAGTCTCAGAGTCAGAGTGTTCTTGTGTCTTTGCGTCTTTATATCTTTGTGTCTCTATGACTCTACTGCTATCTTGCAACAGCAGATGACTCATGATGAGATGACCCATTGCTTCTACCATGCGGCGAGCGAGGAAGTCGTAAGCTTCTGATGATGTGCCGAATTTATCAGCTGCCTCGACGATTTTAAGATACGATTCTTTCATCTTCATGATGCGTTCGCGTAATGGCATCAATTCTTCTGCTATAGGCATTGCCTCGTATTCTTCGATGCGTTTGAGATAAGCTCCGTTGCCGATGAAACGTATAGCTGCCACTACCTGAAGCTGTGATGTTCCTTCGTAGATGCTTAATATTCTGGCGTCTCTGTAGAGACGTTCACATTTATATTCTTTCATGAAGCCAGAGCCGCCATGGACTTGGATGCAGTCGTAAGCTATCTGGTTAGCGTATTCGCTGGCGAAGAGTTTGAGCATAGGTGTCATCATGTCGGCGCAGCGTTGAGAATATTTCATATCCTGGCGTTCTTCGGCACTGAGGCTTCTCTCTTTGCTTACTGAGTCGTATGCCTTATATAAATCGACGAAGCGTGATGTCTCGTATAACAAAGAACGTGTGGCGTCTATCTTAGCTCTCATGGTGCCGAGCATCTCGTAAACCTGAGGGAAGTTGATGATAGCCTTGCCGAACTGTTCGCGCTGTTGAGCGTAGTTCAAAGCCTCGTGATAAGCTGCTTCGGCGAGACCGACAGATTGAGCGCCTACGCCGAGACGAGCGCCGTTCATCAGCGACATGACGTATTTGATGAGACCCAAGCGACGTTCACCGATGAGAAGGGCAGGAGCGTTGTTGAAGACGAGCTCTGCTGTAGGTGAGCCTTTGATACCGAGTTTGTTCTCGATGCGGCGCACTGTTACGGCATTGTCTCTTCTGTCGTATAAGAAATAGGAGAGACCGCGTCCGTCGGTGGTGCCTTCTTCAGAACGAGCGAGTACCAACTGAATGTCGGCGTCGCCATTAGTGATGAAACGTTTGACGCCATTGAGTCTCCAGCAGTTGTGTTCATCATCAAAGGTTGCTTTTAGTCTTACTGACTGGAGATCTGAACCGGCGTCTGGTTCTGTGAGTGCCATAGAACAAGTGAATCCTTCGTTGATGAGAGGTAGATATTTATCTTTGATCTCATCGGAAGCGAATTCGTAGATGGTCTCGGCACAATCTTGAAGTCCCCAGATGTTGGCGAAGCCAGCGTCGGCGCGCGACACTATCTCAGCTGCCATGACGTATGGCACGTATGGGAAATTCAAGCCTTTATATTTGCGAGGCAGCGACATGCCATAGAGACCGGCATCGCGCAAGATCTCATGGTTTTTCTTCGTGCCTTTGGCATAAACGATTTCATTATTGACGACCTGAGGACCTTCGTGATCCACATCTTCAGCATTAGCTTCCAATACGTTAGCTGCCAAGTCACCGACTATTTCAAGAACTTTATCGTAGTTGTCGATAGCATCTTCAACATCAGTTGGAGCCATCATATCGCTATCGCTGTCGGCGAAGTCGCGTTCTTTCAACTTGATAATCTTATCCATCACAGGATGTGAGAGATAAAACTTTAAGCTTTTATTATCATTATAGAAATTCATAATTCTTTTTTTTAGTCAACGAGTCGACGAGTCAACAAGTTAATTGTAAATTTTTAATTGTTAATTGTAAATTTCTTTACAGCATATTATTTTTATATGATTTAATCATTTTAGGAACTATGTCCATGGCGTCGCCGATGATAGTGTAGTCGGCTATGCTGTTGATAGGAGCGTTAGGGTCGGTGTTGATAGATATTATCTTAGCCGATTGGTCCATGCCGGCGCGATGTTGAACGGCGCCTGATATTCCGCAAGCGATATAAAGTTTAGGACGTACGGTGACGCCGGTCTGACCTATCTGTCTCTCTATCTCGGTAAATCCGGCATCGACGGCAGCGCG
>JAZOCI010000140.1:0-7309 GCA_045596465.1 Bacteroidales bacterium
TTGTCGGAAGAAGGATTCATGTTTTCACATTCTAACAATGACTTCATTATTTTCTCTTCTTCTTTGTTAAGATGTTGAGGAGTCCATACGTTTACGTTGACGAGTAAGTCACCTCTGCCGTAACCGTTGAGTTCTGGCAATCCTTTGTTTCTTAGTTTTATAATTTCACCGCTTTGTGTTCCTGCAGGTATTTTGACTTCCGTTGTTCCGTCAATGATAGGCACTTCTACTGTTGCGCCGAGTGCTGCTTGTGGGAAACTGATGAAGAGGTTATAGATGAGGTCGTTGCCGTCTCTTTCCAAGTTCTTATCTTTTTCTTCCTCTATTAATATTATAAGGTCTCCAGCAATACCATTTCTCGCTCCGGCGTTGCCCTTGCCTCTCACTGATAGCTGCATTCCGTCAGCAACGCCGGCTGGAATGTTGAGCTCTATTATTTCTTCGCTCTTGATGATGCCATTACCTTGACACTCAGGACATTTGTTCTTAATGATTTTGCCTTCTCCGCCGCAGTTAGGACATGTCGTCACTGTCTGCATCTGACCGAAGATGGAGTTCTGCACTCTCACGGTCTGACCTCTTCCGTTACAAGTAGGGCAGGTCTCGAAATCATTGTCTTTGGCTCCGCTACCACCGCAATGCTGACAAGGAACGAATTTATTGACTTTTACTTTTTTCTTTACGCCTTCGTTTATTTCGCTGAGATTGAGTTTCACGCGCAGACGAAGATTGCTCCCTCTGTTGACATGTCTCTGTCCTTGTCGCCCTCCACCGAAACCGCTGCTGAAGCCAAAACCGCCTCCACCGAACAAGTCACTGAAAATATCACCGAAATGACTGAAGATGTCGTCCATTCCGCTGAAGCCTTGCTGTCCGTGCAATCCGGCATGACCGAACTGATCGTAACGCGAACGTTTGTCGGGGTTGCTCAAAACTTCGTATGCCTCAGCGGCTTCCTTGAACTTCTCTTCCGCGTCTTTGTCGTCAGGGTTTTTGTCAGGGTGATATTTTATCGCCATCTTACGATAGGCTTTCTTTATCTCTTCGCTTGTGGCGGTTTTAGGAACCTCCAATATTTCGTAATAATCCCTTTTTTCCATTGTTTTTTATTTTAAATATCAACCTCCTACAACGACGCGTGCGTAACGGATTACTTTGCCGTTGAGTTTATATCCTTTCTGAATTACGTCCAAAACTTTTCCTTTTTGAGCTTCGTCGGCGACAGGAACATTTGTCAGAGCTTCGTGTTCGTCAGTGTCAAAAACTTTGTCTTTGGCATCTATTTCTTCCAAGCCTTTTTGCTCTAAAGTACGTTTGAATTTGTTGTAAATCAACATGACACCTTCATAGTTGGCATCGGTTTCCTTATTTTCCATTGTTTGAAGCGCACGCTCGAAATCGTCAAGAATTGGCAGTAAGTCTGTCATGATGCTTTCAGCTGCCGTCTTCGATAACTCTATTTTTTCTTTGGCAGTGCGTTTGCGATAGTTGTCGAATTCTGAGAAAAGACGTAAATATTTGTCGTTCAACTCATCATATTTCTCTTGTATCTCTTCGACTTGCTTGTTGTTTTTGTTTCTCTTGTTTTTTTTGCTTTTCGATTCTTCTTCATGAATGTCATTCTGATTGTTAACATCATTCTGATTTTCATTGATGTTAACGTTTTCGTCTTTCATTTTTTCTTCCATGATTATATTTTATTTATTCTTATTAACGAAGTGAATTGCCCTTGGCATAACAAATTATTTGCCATAAACACATAAATTAAAACCTTTGACAAAATGTCATTTTTTTAAGTCAACGGACTACGGACTGCAGAATGTGGCCGATGGTCGAGTGTCAATTCCTAATTCTTAACTTCTCATTATTCATTCAATTCTCTCAATTTCGGCTCCTAATGCTTTTAATCTTTCGTCAATATTTTGATAACCTCGGTCTATTTGTTCGATGTTGTCTATATAACTTGTTCCTTTTGCCGACAATGCGGCGATGAGCAATGCGACACCCGCTCTGATGTCGGGCGATACCATACGTACTGCGTGCAGTTGCTGGCTGCGGTCAAGACCTACCACTGTCGCCCTGTGCGGGTCGCAGAGTATTATCTGAGCTCCCATATCTATCAGTTTATCGACGAAGAACAGTCGGCTCTCGAACATCTTCTGATGTATCAGAACCGTCCCTTTGGCTTGTGTCGCTACGACTAAGACAATGCTTATCAAGTCGGGAGTGAATCCAGGCCAAGGCGCATCGGCTACTGTCAAAATGCTTCCGTCCATGAAAGTCTCCACTTCATAATGTTCCTGAGCAGGAATGTATATGTCGTCGCCTCTGAATTCCATTTTGATGCCTAAGCCTCTAAATATTTCTGGAATTATGCCGAGGTCTTTGATGCCAGCATTTTTTATCGTGATTTCGGAACCTGTCATCGCAGCCATTCCGATGAAACTTCCTACTTCAATCATGTCGGCAAGAAGTCTGTGCGTCGTTCCGTGTAATTTTTCAACGCCTGTTATCTTAAGTAAATTGGAGCCTATGCCACTTATGTTTGCGCCCATGGAGACCAACATTCTGCATAGTTGAACGATATAAGGTTCGCAGGCGGCGTTAAAGATTATCGTTTCTCCTTTTGCCATGACAGCCGCCATGATGATGTTGGCAGTGCCCGTCACAGAAGCCTCGTTCAGAAGCATATATGCGCCTTTCAAACCTCCTTCTGGAGAGATGGCTTCTTGATAGGAGTCGAAGTCGTTGAATGTGGCTCCTAATTTTTGCAGCCCTATGATGTGCGTGTCTAAACGGCGACGGCCTATCTTGTCGCCTCCTGGTTTAGGCAGAAATCCTTTTCCGAAACGAGCTAACATCGGCCCTAAAACCATGACACTGCCTCTCAGTCGTGTTGCTTTCTCTCTGAATTTCTCTGTCTTGAAATATGAAAAGTCGATGTCTTTGGCTTGAAGCGTGACTTCGTTATCAAAGGTTCTGTCGACAAAAACTCCCATATCTTTCAATAAATCAATAAGGTTGTTTATGTCTGATATGTTTGGCAAATTACTTATGCGGACTTTTTCTTCTGTAAGAAGGCTCGCGCAGATAATCTGCATCGCTTCGTTTTTAGCTCCTTGCGGTTCAATGCTTCCGTGCAACTTGCCTCCGCCTTTGATTTTGAATGTTCCCATTTTTTTAGTTTAAAGTTTAAGGTTTAAAAAAACAATTCCTTCCAAACCTTTTCAATTTCTCAATTTCTCAGCTTCTCAATTTTTCTTGGTCGGTCTGTTTGGATTTACCGATTTCTTTACTTGCTGTTGTTTCTTAGCCTTTTTCTTTTTAGCTTGTTGCTGTTGTTGAACAGGTTGTGACTTGCACAAAATTTCGTTTGTCGAATTAAGTTTCGTGTCCATCGGCATGACAAAAGTTTCGCCAGACAGTTTGTATAAGTCGTCAAGAATCAATAAATCGTTCACAGTTTCGCGATTCCAGTTCAGATAATCTCTTTTCATTTGGTTAGCAACCGCTAACAATAAAGCGTTTCTTTTCGGACCTTCTTCGATTTCCTTAATTTTATTTAAGAATTCTTTGATATAGTTGCCGTAATGTCCTTGTTTTATGTCATGCTTTTGATAGCCGACATGTTCAGGCTTGTCAACAATAACACCTTGTTTTGGAGGGTCGAAAGGACTATCAACATCTAACTTGTAATCAGAAATGATATACAGATGATCCCATAATTTATGTACGTAATCGTTTGATTCTTTGACTTGAGGGTTCATCTGAGCCATGACATTGACTATGAAATGCGCGGCTTCTGTTCTTTTGTCGCGGTCTTCAATTTCCATCAGATGTTTTATCATAACCTGAATGTTGCGACCATATTCCGATATTACCAGCTTGTCTCTCTCTGTGTTATATTTTAGTCCTTCTTTATTCATAACTTTATTTTTGTTTAAATAACACTTGTTTTTGTTAGATGTTTTTACTTAAGAATATTTAGTTTTGCAAATTTAAGCATTAATTGTTTCGCTCCGCATTCGTCGAAAACTACGGTGGCTTTTTTGTTTGGTCCTATACCTTCGACTTTTATCACATTTCCTTGACCGAACTTCTGATGCATCACTCTCATGCCTTCTTCTATTTCTTCAGGATTTGCCACTACGAAATCAGAATTGCTGTTCGTCGATACGGGAGTGCGATTGACAGGGTCTGTGCTTTTTGCACCCTTATTAATATAAGGTGTATCATATTGCGATGCTTTTTTCTGAAATTCTTTTTTATCATGGAAGTTTTTCGAGAACGGATTGCTGAAATTGACGCCTTCGTTGAAACTCGATGTCCCTCTGAACGACGCTTTCCTTGTTCTTTCAATTAGTGATTGGTCTATTTCTTCAATAAAACGTGATGGCTCACTCAAAGTCAGATTTCCCCAACGATAACGGCTTTCGGCGTAACTCAACACCAATTTCGTCTCCGCGCGTGTCAATGCCACATAAAACAAACGTCTTTCTTCTTCCAAATCTTCTCTCGTGCTTAAGGATTGCACTCCCGGGAAAAGATTTTCTTCAAGTCCTACGATATATACGTATGGAAATTCCAAGCCTTTCGCGCTGTGTATCGTCATCAAAGTCACTCTGTTGTCGTCTTCTTCGTCTTTAGTGTCCTGGTCGGTGAGAAGCGCTACGTCTTCCATGAATTTGTTTAAAGTAACTTCATTTTGTTCTCCAGTCACCTCATCGACTTGTTTGTCGGAAAATTCCATGATGGCGTTGAGAAGCTCTTCGATGTTTTGCACGCGAGCCACGCCTTCCGGACTGTCATCTTCCTTCAACACTTTGATTATTCCGACTGTATTGCAGATGTGTTTTGCAAGTTCTATCGCGTTTTGCTTGTTAAGAAGAGTCTGGAAACTCTTGATCATAGTCGCGAAGTTGTGCAGCTTTGAAACTGTTCCGCTGTTGAAATCCTTAGGCATCGGTTCTTCTTCAGAAGAAATGACGTCCCAAATCCCTTTCCGACGTTCGTCGGCAACGACCATCAAACGTTCTATCGTCGTCTTTCCGATTCCTCTTGCGGGATAATTTATGATCCGCAGAAGAGCTTGCTCGTCGTGTGGGTTTATGACGACACGGAAGTAGGCGAGGAGGTCTTTCACTTCTTTTCTGTCGTAGAATGAAAGTCCGCCATAGATCCTATAAGGTATGTCTTGTTTGCGAAGAGCTTCTTCCAAAGAACGTGACTGCGAGTTTGTTCTGTATAAAATCGCGAAATCTTTATTGTTGAGCTGACGCGACATTTTAAATCCGAAAATGGAATTGGCCACAAGAGTTCCTTCTTCATTATCGGAAGTGGCGCGAAGCACAGTGATGAGTTCGCCTTCTTCTTTATCTGACCAGACTTTTTTCTTTATCTGATCTTTATTATGGTCGATTACGCTGTTCGCCGCATTGACGATTGTCTTTGTGGAACGATAGTTTTGTTCCAGGCGAATCAGTTTCTGATCTGGATAATCGGTTTTGAAATTAAGAATGTTTTGGATGTTGGCGCCGCGGAATCCGTATATACTTTGAGCGTCGTCACCAACTACGCAGATATTTTCCCTCATCGCAGCGATTCTTCTGATGATGAGATATTGGGCGTAGTTCGTATCTTGATACTCATCGACCAAGATATATTCAAAACGATTTTGATATTTGTAAAGTATTTCCGGGAAATCGCGCAACAACACATTCGTATAAAACAATATATCGTCGAAATCCATTGCGTTTGCGCGTTGCAATCTGTTGTTGTAAGTCTGGAAGATTTCGCCGATAAGAGGTTTATTTGCTCTTAAATCCTGCTGTTGTATTTCAAAATTATTGCAATAATCTTCTGGAGTATATAAAGCCGACTTCGCCATTGAGATGCGATGTAGGATATATTTTGCAGGATAAGCTTTTGTGTCTAACTCGCGTTCTTTCAATATCGCATTGATGAGTTGCTTGGAGTCGTCGGTGTCGTAAATGGTAAAATCTTGCGTAAATCCGAGATGTTGCGCTTCGATTCTTAAAATACGTGCGAAGATAGAGTGGAATGTTCCCATCCAAACATTGCGAGCTGCATGAGGATCGACGAGCTTCATAATACGATCTTTCATTTCTTTGGCTGCTTTGTTTGTAAAGGTAAGTGCCATAATGGAAAAAGGATTTATTCCTTCTTGTATCATATAAGCGATGCGATGGGTGAGAGCCTTAGTCTTTCCCGAACCTGCGCCTGCGATAACCATAACCGGACCTTGAATGGTCGTAACTGCTTCTTTCTGTGGATTATTTAAACCGTTTAAAATATCTATCACCTTATATTAATATTAGATTGCAAATTTAATAAAATTAAGGTGAAAAAATATCTTTATAGGATTATTTTTTTTAGATAAAAAAGGATTAAAAACATGATAAAAAGCGATAGAAATTGGCATGGCAAAAAAAAATAAAAAAAAGTTTTACAATGTGTTGGTTATTAAAGAAAAAGTTGTATCTTTGCACTCGGAAAAAAGTTAGAAAAAATAACTTTGCGAATGAGATAGTTAAGGGACCTGATAAGTTAAACGTTAGAGGTTTCTGCACTGTAAGTATGTAAAAAACAAGTTCTTAGAGCTTATGGTGTGTTTAGCAATGGTCAGGATGATGACTGTAATTCCCTAAAACTATGTTGTTTAAAGAGCGAAATTTCGAGCTGTTTGATAAGAAATTAAAGGAAATTTTTCCTAATTGAATGGATAGAAATTAGTAATTTAAAGAAAAAGAAATGCCAACGATTCAACAATTAGTCCGCAAGGGACGTCAAAAATTGGAAGACAAGAGTAAATCTCCTGCCTTAGATTCGTGCCCACAACGTCGTGGTGTTTGTGTACGTGTTTACACAACAACGCCTAAGAAGCCTAATTCGGCTATGCGTAAAGTGGCGAGAGTTCGTTTGACCAATCAGAAAGAAGTCAACGCTTACATCCCTGGTGAGGGTCACAATTTGCAGGAACACTCTATCGTGATGATTAGAGGTGGTCGTGTTAAGGATCTTCCAGGTGTACGTTATCACATCATCCGTGGTGCATTGGATACCGCAGGTGTTGATGGTCGTGCACAACGCAGATCAAAATACGGCGCAAAACGTCCTAAGAAACAGGCCGCAAAGAAGAAATAATTGTAAAACGGTAAAAGTTTAGAACATTAGAACATGAGAAAAGCTAAACCAAAGAAAAGAATCATCCTTCCAGATCCAAAATACGGTGATGTATTGGTAACAAAATTCGTTAACAACATCATGTTGAAGGGTAAGAAAAATCTTG
>JAZOCI010000141.1:0-3856 GCA_045596465.1 Bacteroidales bacterium
ATTCAATTTCTCTGGATTCAAACCGCAGAATTTCTCTACGCAGATAATGGCTTCGTGTGATGCTTTGTGTGCCAATGCTGGTCCGTGAACGATGTCGCCGATAGCATAAACGCCTTCAACATTTGTCTTGTAATAATCATCGACGATGACCTTGCCTCTTTCTGTAGCGATGCCGAGTTCTTCTAAACCTAAATTTTCGAGGTTGGTCTGAACGCCGACTGCCGATAAAACGATGTCAGCTTCAACGACTTTAGTACCTTTCTTAGTCTCGATTGTACAAACGCATTTCTCGCCTGTTGTATCTACATTTGTCACTGACGATTCTGTCATTACAGTCATCTTCAACTTCTTGAAGCTACGTTCCACTTGTTTTGAAACTTCTTCATCTTCAACAGGTAAGATGTTAGGCATGAACTCTACCAAAGTGACTTTCACGCCCATTGATGTGAAGAAGAAAGCGAACTCTGAACCTATTGCGCCTGAACCTACAACGAGCATTGTCTCTGGCAATTTATCCAAAACCAAAGCCTGACGATAGCTGATGATCTTCTCGCCGTCGATAGGAAGAGCTGGCAACTGACGTACTCTGCAACCTGTCGCTAAGATGATGTGTTCTGCTTCGTAAATGTTTTCATTACCTTCTGCGTCAACGACTTTCACTTTCTTATCGGCTGTCAATGAACCGAGTCCGGCGATGAGTTCTACGTTGTTCTTTTTAAAAAGGTACTGAACTCCTTTGCTCATGCCTTCTGCCACGCCACGGCTGCGACGTACCACAGCTTCCATGTTGGCTTTCACTTCGCCTTCAACGCTGATGCCGTAGTTTTCAGCGTGTTTCATATATGTATAAACCTGAGCGCTTTTCAAAAGAGCTTTCGTCGGGATGCAACCCCAGTTCAAACATGTGCCGCCGATTTCTGATTTCTCAACAACAGCTACTTTCTTGCCCAATTGTGATGCTCTGATGGCAGCTACGTAACCACCTGGTCCACTGCCTATTACTATAACGTCGTAATTCATGATATTATGTTTTTTTAATTAAAAATTAACGTTGAATAAATCGAATTTGCAATCTGCGAAAATAAGAAAAATAATCAATAAAACATATAGTGTCGTAAATCTTTTTGTCAACTTTGATATACTTTTTTTTAAATGTTAATAATAATTAAGGACTAATGTTAATTTTTCCACCGATAATGTTAAAAATTCTTAAAAAGTGAAAAATAATTGAAAAAACGCTTGACTTTCCCATTTTGATTTTTGTACTTTTGCAACACATACGGAAGTAAATCTTCTCCGGTAAAAATCATCAGTTTTATTTATTGAAATCTATTATCTCCGCGGGGTAATTTATATTCATATTCATTAACCTAAATTTATGTAATCATGAAATCAATTGTTAATTCCCAATTGACAGGGAAGTGGTATAGAATTGCACATACCTACAGCGGCTTTGAAATGAAGTTTTTAGAAGTATTTATGTATTTATCAATAAGTTGTGAAAAATGTCTCGACTTACTTTTTGTCGGAATACATGAAGATAGAACTAAAGTCTTGAAGAAATTGTCAATGAAATTGTTAATAAATGACAAAGGTGCAGATATAATTTTAAGATATTTTCTCTTTAGAAAGAAACTGAAAATCTTGACATTCGACAAGAAAAACGAAATCATAATCGTGGCAGATGACAAACTGAAATATCTCGCGATATATTCGAGAAAATCTGTAGTCGGTCATGAAGTGATAGAAAGGCTTCTTTCTAATATTGGTATGAATGTCAAGGAAATACGATTGTTTAGTAATTCGATAAGACAATGAGTAGAGACGTTCCAATGATATCGATGGAAATAAATAATATATCATTGAAGCGTCTTGAATGGAGTGATGGATGTTTATAGGCGTGATATATAACACCTATGAAAAATAAACACGGTGTAACAGGTGCGTCTGATAAAACCAAAAAAAAGTTCAATGTTCTTAGTTCAAAGTTCAAAGTTATTTCTTACCTTTGCGTTTTCACATTTAATTAATGAGATTATGACATTAAATTCACTTACAGCAATTTCTCCAGTTGATGGTAGATACCGTTCAAAGTCTGCTGGTCTTGACGAATATTTTTCAGAATTTGCCTTGATTCGCTATCGCGTAAAAGTAGAGGTTGAATATTTTATCGCTCTATGCGAACTCCCTCTTCCACAACTCGCTAATTTCGATCATAAATATTTCCCAACATTGCGTTCTTTCTATGAGAACTTTACTGTGGAAAACGCTCAGGAAATTAAAGATATAGAAAAGGTTACAAACCACGACGTTAAGGCTGTCGAATATTTCCTTAAACGTCGTTTCGATGAACTCGACCTTAAAAAATTTAAAGAGTTTATTCACTTCGGATTGACATCACAGGATATTAATAATGTAGCGGTTCCATTGACATTGAGAGATGCTAACACTAATATTTATCTTCCTGCAATGCAAGAACTTAGAGATAAACTCTTCGCGATGGCGGAAGAATGGAAAGACGTCCCGATGTTGGCTCACACTCACGGACAACCTGCAAGTCCGACTCATTTGGGAAAAGAGATTTATGTCTTCGTTGAACGTATCGACAATCAAATCAATAACTTAAAAAACATTCCTTTCTGTGCTAAGTTCGGCGGCGCTACAGGTAACATGAACGCTCATAAAATAGCTTATCCTCAGATTGAATGGAAAAACTTCGCTAACAACTACATCAACAATAATTTAGGTCTTACGAGACTTCAAACTACTACACAGATTGAACATTACGATTTCATGGCTGCTTATTTCGATGCTGTGAAACGTATCAACACAATTCTCATTGACTTAGCACGTGACGTATGGCAATATGTCTCGATGGAATATTTCAAGCAAAAGATCAAAGCTGGTGAAGTCGGTTCTTCCGCTATGCCTCATAAAGTCAATCCTATTGATTTTGAGAACGCTGAAGGTAACCTCGGTCTCGCAAACGCTATCTTTGAACATCTCAGCGCGAAACTTCCTATCAGCCGTATGCAAAGAGATTTGACAGATTCTACAGTGACAAGAAACGTTGGCGTGCCATTGGCTCACACTATGATTGCAATTTCTTCATTGCTGAAAGGTCTTGATAAACTTATACTTAATGAAGAAAAACTTAGTGCAGACTTGTTAAATAACTATGCTGTAGTGGCAGAAGCTATCCAGACAATTCTTCGTCGTGAAGAAGTTGAAGGCGCTTACGAATTATTGAAAGGCTTGACACGTACTAATGAAAAAGTAACTCGCGAATCTATCGACAGATTCATCGACGAGCTTCCTGTTAGCGATGAGGTTAAAGCAGAAATGCACGTCATTACACCTGAAAATTATACAGGATATAGTTTTTAACTTAAAATATTTTAGCATCATAGGGGGATTTTATAATTCCCCTTTTTAAATTTATAGAGATGAAAATCAGTAAGTTTAATAGAGTCCTCGGATTTGTGAAACCTTATTGGGGCAGTGTGGCGTTGAATGTATTGTTCGTCATTCTTTCAACGATATTCTCATTGTTTTCATTCTCGATGGTGGTTCCGTTTCTGAACATTCTGTTTAACCCGAATAATTTAATTACAGTTAAACCTGAATTTTCTTTAAGTTCCGACGTCCTTATCGAAACGATGAATTATTATATCAGCTCGATAATCGTTGCTAAAGGTCAATCGACAGCTTTGATATTTATCTGCGGACTTTTAGTGTTCGCCTTTTTCCTCAGAAACTTAACGACTTACATGGCGAGTTTCTATATGGCATCGGTGAGAGTCAACTCAATAAAAGATTTTCGTGCGGCGGTTTATAACAAGATTTTGGTACTTCC
>JAZOCI010000142.1:0-5853 GCA_045596465.1 Bacteroidales bacterium
TTTTCCAATTCTCCGTGACCTTGAATATCATTTTGTCGACCTACAAAGTTCCACATGAAGTAACGCCAATACATGTGATTACATTGATAACCAATGAAGAACTTAAGGTTTTGCATAAACGTAGGACGCATCACTGTTTCGGTAGAACCATTAGGTTTTTTCACTGTCACAGGCACCATCTTAGACTTGTCGATATACTGTTCGTAAGTGCTTGTATATATGCTCTTTGAGCCGTTCCACATACGAGGGAAAATAGTAGTAAGGCTTTCATCATAAATAGGTTCCGTTCCTTTTCTATCGTCGGTGATAACGTATCTACCTTTTTTCTCATCTCTCACATACACCGGGCTTCCGTCGTTAGCGCCGACAGGTTTCGCCATATAATAAGGTCCTGTCAACAAAGGCCAGCTTCCGTATTGTTCACGTTTCAAATAAGAAAGCATAGAAACAGCTTCGCTCGGGTCGTTTTCATTGATTGGAGTATTGGCATTTGCGCGGATAACGAGCATAAAGAATGAAGAATAGCCAATCAAGATAAACATAAACGAAAGCACTACTACATTCATTATCACCATTTTGTATTTATTCGTAAAATAAATCCCCAAAACGATAGCTGCGGTAAGAAGCACGAAATATATTATTGTTCCGACGTTGAACGGAGTTCCGAGACTGTTGACGAAGAAAAGCTCAAATTTACCGCAGAGAGAAACGATTGCAGGAATCAGGAAGACCTGAATGAAGCCAACGAGAGCGACTGAAATCACGCCTGCCACCACGAAACCTTTGAAGGTGATTTTCTTGTATTTCTTGAAATAAACCACATAAACCACGGCAGGTATACACAAGAGGTTCAGCAGGTGAACGCCGATTGACAAGCCGATGAGATAAGCTATAAATATGATCCAGCGGTAGTTATGAGGCTCATCAGCGACTTCTTCCCATTTCAAGATTGCCCAGAACGTTATCGCGGTGAAGAGCGACGACATTGCGTAGACCTCGCCTTCTACAGCCGAGAACCAGAATGAATCCGAGAATGTGTAAGCCAAAGAGCCTACAACACCTGTCGCCAAGACAGCGATTTTATTTGACGATGGAGATGCTTCACCTTCCTTAAGCCACAATTTCTTTGCGAGATGCGTGATTGTCCAGAACAAGAACAAAATCGTGAAACTGCTGCACAAAGCCGACATCGCGTTGATCATTAGAGCGACTTTTGTGACATCGCCAAAGGCAAAAAGCGAGAAAAATCTGCCCAACATCTGGAATAACGGTGCTCCTGGTGGGTGACCGACTTGTAACTTATAAGCTGTCGAAATGTATTCTCCACAATCCCACCAACTGACGGTGGTCTCCAATGTAAGGAAATAAACGATGGTTGCGACAAGACATACTAACCATCCTACAATGTTGTTTAACTTTTTGAAACTCATTAGTATATTTGTTTATTATTTTATACTGAAACAATATAACTCACAATTTGCAAAGATAATAAAATTTACAATGTACGATGTACAATATACAATGAATTTTGAACTTAGAACGAAGAATATTGAACAAAGAATGTTGACTTTTGACTTATTAATAAGGTATTAAAAAAAATTTAAAAAAAACTTTTTTTTTGTTGCATGTATCGAAAAAAGATGTAATTTTGCACCCACATTCAAGATACGAAATAATGATTGTCGAATGGTGTAATGGTAGCACTGCAGATTTTGGTTCTGCCTGTCAAGGTTCGAATCCTTGTTCGACAACAAATTTATAAATTGAAGACCTGCTACGGAATGTAACAGGTTTTTTTATTGTCAAAAATAAGCATCATGATAACAAAGGAACAAATTATTGAATTAACAGACGAGGCTTTGAAAGAAACAGATCGTTTTGTTGTTGACCTCACAGTGTCGAAAAGCAACGTCATCAATATTTACATAGACGCCGACAGTTCTGTCACAATCGACCATTGCGTAGAATTGAGCCGTTTCATAGAAGGCAGCTTGGACAGAGAAGTAGAAGATTACGAACTCAGCGTATCGTCAGCCGGCATCGACTATCCTTTGTTAAAACATCGCCAGCTGAACAAACATATCGAGAAAAATCTCGAGATAACAAATAACGAAGGAATAAAGAAAACCTATAAATTATTGTCTTTCAACGAAGAGCAGATCAAAGTTCAGGAAGCAACAGTAAAAACCTTAGGCAAATTGAAGAAAATTGTTTATTCCGACTGCACTGAATTATTTTTCAAAGATATTAAAGAAATTAAACCATACATTAACTTTTAAGTTTTTTAAACAAGATGGAAATATTAAACTTAATCGACACATTTTCTGAATTTAAAGAATTCAAAAATATTGATCGTGAAGCGATGATGCACATCATTGAAGATGTGTTCAAAGCTATGCTCGCAAAAAAATATGGCAGCGATGAATATTTCAACATCATCGTCAATATCGACAAAGGTGTTTTGGAAATTTATCACAACCGTACAGTCGTTGAAGACGGTAAGGTTGAAGATCCATTGAGCGAGATTGAATATTCTGAAGCAATAAAAATCGAGCCTGACTTTGAAGTAGGCGAAGAAGTATCGGAAGTTGTCGATATTAAAGACTTTGGCAGAAGAGAAATATTGGCGATACGTCAGAATCTTCAGACAAAAGTCATGGAATTCGAGAAAGAAAACATTTTCTTGAAATATAAGGACAAAGTCGGTGAAATCATCACAGCCGAGGTTTATCAAGTATGGCGTAAGGAAATTTTAATCGTCGACGAAGACGGTATCGAGTTGGTTCTTCCAAAGATGGAACAGATTCCGTCTGACAATTACAAGAAAGGCGACACCATCAGAGCTATCGTCAAGAGCGTTGAAAACAAGAACGGTTCTCCTGTCATCATCTTGTCGAGAACATCGGAAATCTTCTTGCAACGTTTGTTCGAGATGGAAGTTCCAGAAGTTTATGACGGTTTGATTACAATACGTAAAATCGTCAGAGAGCCGGGACAAAGAGCAAAAATCGCCGTTGAATCATACGACGACCGCATCGATCCTGTTGGCGCTTGCGTTGGTATGAAAGGTTCACGTATCCACGGCATCGTGAGAGAACTTCGTAACGAAAATATCGACGTAATCAACTACACAACAAAACCTGACCTCTTCATTACCAGAGCTTTAAGTCCAGCCAAGATAACTTCTATCGTCATTGACGAAGCTAAGAAAGTGGCTGAAGTCTATATGGAAAATGATCAAGTGAGCTTGGCAATCGGTAAAGGTGGCTACAACATCAAATTGGCCGGTAAGTTAACAGGTTACGAAATTGACGTATATCGTAACGCAGAAGAAGCCGAGATGGAAGACGACGTCGACCTCAAAGAATTCGTTGATGAAATTGATGAATGGATCATCGACAGCTTGAGAAATATGGGTTGCGACACAGCGAAATCAGTTTTGGCTTATACAGCTGAGGAAATCGCCACACGCGCCGACCTCGAGATCGAGACAGTTCTCGAAATCATCGAAATATTCAAAGCAGAATTTGAAGACGACGATCAATAAATTATTAAAGATTATTAACATTAAAAATATTATATGTCCGAAGATTTAAAGAATAACATCAGATTATCTAAAGCCGCTAAAGAATTCAATATTGGAATGTCCACAATCATTGAGTTTCTCGGCAAAAAAGGCTATAAATTAGACACATCGCCTAACACAAAACTTAACGGAGAGATGTATGCCCTCCTCGTTAAAGAATATCAAGGTGAAAAAGAAGTGAAGAAAAATGCCGACCAACTCGGTGACTTCAGCTATAAAGGTAAAAGCATCACCGTCGATTCTGCAATAAAAAACAATGACGCAGACGAAGACAACGATAAAGAACTCACCATTCGTTATAACGGCAGTCTCGCTGAAGAAAAGCAGAAGAAAGCTATAGAAAAAACCGTAGAGAAAAAAGAAGAAAAGCCTAAAGATGTAGTTCAGCCTAAAATAGAAGTCAAGGCAGAACCTAAGGTAGAAATCGCTGAAGCTCCTAAGGCAGAAGTCGTTGAAACTAAAAAAGAAGAAGCTCCTGTCGAAGTGAAGAAAGAAGAAAAAATCGTCGAGACAGAAGTTAAGGAAGCCTTTGCAGAACATAAAGTCGAGGACAAAAAAGAAGTCGTGGCTGAAGATGCAAAGCCTGTAGCTACAGAACCTAAGAAGGACATCAATACAAATTCGGACAAGAAAAACAATAGTGGCATACATATTAACGTAGTGGGAAAAATCCCATTAGACAACAATAAATCTAAGGACAAGAATAATAAGACTACAAGTCAACAAGTCAACAAGCCAACAAGTCAGCCTCAGGCTCAGACACAGGCTCAGGCTCAGACACAGAGTCAAACACAGAGTCAAACACAGAGTCAAGAACAAAAACCTGCCAACTTCATTCCTACTCAGGTAAAGAAATTGGAAGGTCCTAAGATTCTCGACAAGATTGAATTACCAACAGAACGCAAGCCAAAGGCAAAACAACCTGTTGCTTCATCGGGCGACGACAACAAAGGCTTCGGCAAAGACAAGAAGAAAAAACGTAAACGTATTGGCACAGAAGGCAATGCAAACGGTGAAAGCAACAGCAACGCCGGTGGCAACAATAACAAGCCGAACAACAATGCCAATAAGAACAATAATAATAACAAACAAGGTGGCGTAAATCCTAACGACGACAGACGTAACGACAAACGTAAAAACGACAAGTTCAAGAAACCTGTCAAACCTGTTGTGGAAGAGAAAGTTGAGCTTTCTGACGAAGAAATCCAAAAACAAATCAAGGAGACTTTGGCTCGTTTGTCGCCTCTTGGCAAGTCGAAGACTTCAAAGCATCGTCGTGAGAAACGTCACAACATCGCCAACGAATTAGAGGAGGAAAGACTACACGAACAAGAAGAAAGAAAGATTCTCAAAGTCACCGAGTTCGTTACAGCTAACGAATTGGCTAACATGATGAACATACCTGTCACCAAGGTCATTTCAACATGTATGAGTTTAGGTGTCTTTGTATCTATCAACCAACGTCTTGACGCGGAAATCCTCACTTTGGTAGCAGAAGAATTCGGATTCAAGGTTGAGTTCATCAGCATCGACGTACAAGAAGCATTGTCGAGCAACGAAGAAGAAGACAGACCTGAAGACTTGATTCCAAGAGCTCCTATCGTCACCGTCATGGGTCACGTCGACCACGGTAAGACAAAACTTTTGGACAGTATCCGTAATGCAAACGTAGCAGCAGGCGAAGCTGGCGGTATCACCCAACATATTGGTGCATACGAAGTAACGGCAGCATCGGGCAAGAAGATTTCGTTCTTGGACACTCCAGGTCACGAAGCCTTTACAGCTATGCGTGCTCGTGGTGCAAGTTTGACTGGCGTCGCTATTATCGTTATTGCAGCTGACGACAGCGTCATGCCTCAGACTGTTGAAGCCATCAACCCCGCACAAGCAGCTAATGTCCCGATCGTATTTGCTATCAACAAGATAGATAAGCCTACGGCTAACGTACAGAAGATTTATCAAGAATTATCACAGATGAATATCCTCGTTGAAGAATGGGGAGGCAAATATCAGTCACAAGAGATTTCAGCTAAACAAGGTCTCAACGTTGATAAATTATTAGACAAAGTTTTGTTGGAAGCCGAGTTCTTAGACCTTCAAGCTAATCCTAAGAAAGCAGCCAAGGGAACTATCATCGAATCAGCTTTGGACAAAGGTCGCGGTTATGTGGCTAAGATCATGGTTCAAGACGGAACATTGAAAGTAGGCGATATGGTTCTTGCAGGTACTACATACGGCAAGGTCAAGGCTATGTTCAACGAGCAGAA
>JAZOCI010000143.1:0-6853 GCA_045596465.1 Bacteroidales bacterium
AGCGATATTGGAAATCATACTCGGTATCATAAGCGGTGAGACCCACTTGGCACCTTGTTCTTTCCATTTCACTATCTCTCTTAATATAGTGTCGAAGCCGCCTTCGCCAGAACCTACATAAACGCCGAGACGTTCAGGGTCGAAGCATCCTTCGTTACCTTTCATAGCTTCAATAGATGCAGCCATGGCATAAATAGAGAATAAGTCGTTACGGCGAGCAAAAGCTGCATCAACGCCATGTTGGATAGGGTCGAAGTCTTTTACTTCAGCAGCGATCTTCACAGGAAGATCTGATGTGTCTATCCTTGTGATGTGATCTATGCCGCAAACGCCATTAATTAAATTATTCCATAAAGTCTCGACATTATTGCCGATCGGGGTGATGGCACCCATACCTGTTATAACTACTCTTTTTTCCATATTGTTACCATTCTAAAATACAAGCTCCTGAAACGAAACCGGCTCCAAAAGCACTCATTACTATTATATCGCCTCTCTTCAGTCTACCTTCCTTGTTGACTTCATCAAGGAGAATTGGAACACTCGCCGATGAGGTGTTGCCATATCTCTGAATGTTAAGAGGGAATTTCTCGTCAGGCTGTTTCACATATTGCTTGATATTGTTGATGATTCTTATATTAGCCTGATGGATAAGGAAATGATCCACTTGGTCAGGTGTGTATCCCGACTGTTTTAACACGGCGCTGATGTCTCTGATGCAAGCGCGTGTGGCGAACATGAAGACATCTTGTCCGTGCATCACCAAAGGAAGGTTGCTGTTAGGTTTCTTGTTATAAGGAGAATATTGAAGTTCGTGTTTTTGATATAATCTGTCCCAATTACATGAAGCCGACATCTTGGTAGCCTTGATGTTGTCGCCTTCTGTCAGCACTGCTGCTGCTGCACCGTCGCCGAAGAGTACGCTGCAAGTGCGGTCGTGCCAGTCGACCATACGTGATGGTTCTTCAGCACATACGACGAGGATGTTTTTATATTTGCCGCTTCTGTAAAACGACTCGGCTATCTCCAAGGCGTAGATGAAACCGACGCAGGCACCATTGAGGTCGAAACACGGACAGTTGGCGCCGATGGCTCCTTGTATGAGACAACTCATCGCCGGAGAGATAAACTCGTTGACAACATTGGCACATATAATATAATCCAAATCTTTCGCATCCATATTAGCGTCGACTAAGGCTTTCTTAGCGGCGTCGATAGCCAAGTCTTCCAAATTTTCAGAAGATATGATACGTCTTTCCTTAATTCCTGTTCTCGTAGTGATCCATTCATCGCTTGTGTCGAGAATCTGCGAAAGCATCTCGTTTGTGACAACCAATGAAGGGTGTGAGCGTCCTGTTCCTACAATTTTCATAATGTTAAAAATCAAATTTTCGATTGCAAAAATAATATGTCGAGAGAGGCTTGTGGTGAAAATGTGGCAGTTCATATTTTGAAAGTCATTTTTTTAGTTAAAAAGTGGCGAAAATCTAAAATGTGGGGTAAAATTTTTGTAAATTTGCAAACACTTTACAAAAACTAACTACCACTTTGATGAAAAAACGAAAGATAGATAGCTTCTCTCCCTGCCTTTTAGAGGTTGGAAATATAGTGACAAACCTCGCTTTTTCGATTTTATATGCTTTGGTTTTTCTCGTTATCTATTCCCCTTATTCCGCCACAGCATGGTTCGGAGTGGCTAAATCAGACAGATTCCTCCTTACGACGACATTCGTATTAGTCTCAGTTGTTTTCCTGATCATAAGCAGAACGACTATGTTTTTTGTATCGAAGAAACATATTAAGATGAATTATCTGAGGTATGCTATTTGGCTTTTAATAGAGATTATATTAATAGGTGTATTTCATGCAATATTGTCGATGGTTTATGTCAAGATGCCGGATTACAGTATTTCCTTTATCGTTACGAAAAGTATCATGATAACGCTTTTGGCATTAGGAGTGCCATACGTTGTGACTGCTATGTGGGTGACTATTAAAGATATGAGAAATACATTGCTGATTACTGATAGTAAGAATATAGCTACCGATGGCGAGGCGATAGCGCAGAATATCGACATTATCAATATAGCTGACAACAAAGGTGTGCTGAAGTTATCTGTGAAACTTGATAATCTGTATTTTATCAAGGCGGAAGATAACTATACTATTGTATATTACAAGAAGAATTCGATTATAAATCGTTATATGATAAGGTGTAAGATTCAGACTATTGAAGATACTTTTGCTGATACCCCGTTGATGCGATGTCATAGGACGTATATAGTAAATACCCAGAAAATTAAAGTCTTACGCCATGAAAGTGACGGCTTCTATGTAGATTTCGATTTCGAAGGAATAGATCCTATCCCGGTTTCCAAAACATATAGCACCGCTGTGGTGAAACGCTTTTCGGGAACAAATTCTAATGCGAAAAATAAAAATGAAAAATAAGCATTTGTGCTCTTGCATGATTGCTTTTTTTTATTTACATTTGTGATTTGTAAAATGGGTGGGGAAGCCCCTGTAAATAAATATAAAACACATTATTAATCAAATTCATAATTATGAGAAAACATTTCCTTACAATGTTGTTATTAATTTTAATAGCACCGTTTACTATTCAATCTCAGGACAAAAATCCTGTCTGTGAGGTTGTTGCTACAGAAAACGAAAATTCAATTGATTTGGTATGGAGTTGGAACAACATCATTCCGGAACTTCTTGAAGTTGATTTTGAAACTGGCGATTTTAGCCAAGCTGATTTTTTCATTGACCCGACATTCCCTTGGACTATCACAAAAGATGCTAAAGAAGGTACTTATGCCATTAAATCTACATGTGAAGGTGAACAAAATGGTGTTTCAGCTATCGAAGTCACTGTCGATGTCCCTTATGATGCAAAAATGAGCTTCTGGCACAAAGTGGATTGTGAAGAAACTTTTGACAACGCTCGCTTCTTTATCGATGGCGTTGAAAGAGATTTGATTACAGGTAAAGTAGGTTGGGAATACAAAGAATTTAGAATCGCTAAAGGCGTTCATACCTACAGATGGACTTACAGAAAAGACAGCGATGACTACGTCCAAACCGCTGACGCTTATTTCGTTGATAACATTGTGCTTTATAAGAAGATAGAACCTTTTACGGGTGGCTGGATTAAATATGACGATGACCATTACAAAAATTCTCTCGGCTCACAGTCGGGTTTTATAGAATGGGGTATCTGTTTCCCGGAGACAGAAGAATATGCGGGCTACGACCTGACAAAAGTGGCGCTCTATGGCGATAATGCCGCTACTGTGAAAGCTAACATTTATTTCGGTGGTGTCAATGCTCCAACAACATTGGTGGCGAGCGAAGAGTTTAAAGTGCCAAGTTCAAAGAAAGTGTTTGAATATGAACTCAAAACTCCAGTGCCATTGGACGGAAAAGAACCGTTGTGGGTTACATTCTCCAGCACCGACCCGACTTTCGTTGCAACATATTGTAACTATGTCGATATCCCACATAGCGATTGGGTGAACTTCGGCGATGACAAAGGCTGGCAACGTCTTACTAAGATGGACGACGGAGCTTATCAGTTTTCATGGATAGTGAGAGCTTTCCTCGAAAATAACGAAGGTCAAAGAGCTGTCTTGAATAACAACAGCAAAGAAGGAGAACCTGTTAATACATACAATGTCTTCAGAAAGAACTTACTTACTGGTGAAGAGAAATTAATCGCTGAAAATGTGATAGATACAGTTTATACCGACTCGGCATGGAAAGAACTGCCAAATTCTGTTTATCAATGGGGCGTCGCTGTGGTGTATGCTGAAGGCAATTCCGATACGGTATGGTCTAATGTGATTGATAAAGACATGTTTACGAAAGTAAATCTCAATGTCACGACAAACAGCTCAGATCTTCCTGAAGGCGTAAGAGTGAAATTCGTGAATGTCACAGAACCGGAACAAGGCTATGACTATAAAGTCGTCTTAGACGAAACAGGTAAATATACATTTGAAAAATTCCGTAAAGGTACTTATAATTACACAATAGAATTGCCTGGTTTCGAGACATACGCACAGGAAAATGTCGTCATCAGCGAAGCTAAAGACATCGAATGTGTCTTGACAGAAATCAAAGCGGCAGTGGAAAATCTCTACGTCTCTCCAACAGGCTGGGCAAAATGGGATAAGAAAGACTTCGGCAATGGCGGCGGACACTTCTTCTTCGACTTCGAAGATGGCTTGTTAGACGGCTGGACAACAATAGATGCTGATAAGGACGGCTTTACATGGCGTCTTACAACAGATATCATGGGACCTGGCCATGGCTATAAAGGAAGTAGATACTGCGTCATTTCTCAATCATATTGCGTAGATACTATCGGCGAACTCTCTCCAGATAACTACTTGATTACAGCCGACAAATATCTCATCACTGAAGATTCAGAACTTTCATATTATGTAAGTGTTCAGGATGAACAATCTCCAGCAGAACATTATGCAGTGCTCGTTTCGACAGAATCAAATACAGATGTTAATACTTTCGAGACTGTATGGGAAGAGACAATGTGTCGTGGTACAAAAAATAGCAGAGGTCAAGGCGCTTGGTATAAGAGAGAAATAGACCTTAAGAAATATGCAGGTCAAGAAGTCTATATAGCTTTCCGTCACTATAACACTATCGGTCAGTTCTATCTTGACATTGACAATATCGCTTTGGATAACTACGCAAGATCTTCAAGAAATCTTACCGGCTATACAGTGAAATTGAATGATAAAGTCGTTGCTTCAAACCTTAAGACAAACTACTATCAGTTTGAAGATCTTAAAGTAGGTGAGACATATAAGACAGCTGTCATCGCTAATTATTCTACAGGCGACAGCGAAGCGACTGAATATAGCTGGACCTGCGTTTCGACAGAAGAATATGCCGGTGCAACAAGCTTTACAGGTAAGAGCGTCGCCGGTAAGGCATTCTTGCAATGGACTCTCGAAGGTGATGAGCCTGTGGAAGAAGTGGAAAGCGATTTCTTCTTTAACTTCAACGACGGTACATTGAACGGATGGAGAAACCTTGATGCCGATGGCGACGGTTATACATGGTATAACTCAAAAGAAAAATTAGGACCTGGCTTCGGATATAAAGACAGTACTTATTGTATATTGTCGCACTCATGGTACAGCGGACAATTTAACTTCCCATTGACACCAGATAACTATCTCGTCACAGAAAAGAAATATGCTATAACAGAAAATTCAAAATTGTCATTCATGGTATGTGCTCAAGATCCTTCAGCTTATAGAGAACACTATGGCGTGGCTATCTCATTGATAGATAATGCAACAGCGAGCGATTTCGTGACAATATGGGAAGAGACAATAGAATCTGACGATACAGAACTCACAGTTCCTCAAACACCATGGACTTTGAGAACTGTCGACCTTAGCAAATATGCAGGAGAAGAGATCTATATCGCTTTACGTCACTTCAACTGTACGGAACAATATATGATAGACATCGATGATGTGGCATTGACATCAGGTAAGAAATCTACAAGAGACGAGAAAGAAGTCTTGGGTGTGATGGTCTATTGTGAAGGCGAACTCCTTACAGAAGAGCCTGTTACACATAGAGGCTATAACACTGTATTCCCAGGCTATGACGAATATGAATATTGTATAAGAGTGGTTTACAGCGACTATGGAATGTCGGAACCTCAATGTTTAATAATCGACGCTCCAATGCGATGTGACGCTCCAAAAAATCTCTATGGAGAATATACAGTAAATGAAAACGGCGAACATGGCGTTTCATTGGTATGGCCTTTCGACTTCTCTGATTGGTTGTATTATGATAACGATAGCCCAAGTCAAGGTATGGATAACAATGGAAAACCTTTCTATTGGGCAATCTCATTCCCTGCAGATATGCTCGTGGATTATGCCGGTACAAGTATCACTAAGGTGAAACTCTACGACCTCCAAGCAGGTAGCGCATCAGTGCTTGTTTATTATGGCACAACATCAAAGCCAGTTATCCCTGTTCATAACCAAAGCTTTACATATTCCGGCTCTAAACAATGGATGGAAGTGGAATTGGATAAGGCTGTTCCTGTGACAGGTAAAGATAACATCTGGATTATGGTGTTCCAGACCGGCCCTGCTGTTTTATGTGAAGATACAGGAAACCATTCAAATGGTAGATGGTTTTCATCTAATGGTAGCGAGTGGCAAGATCTCAAAACCATAAACAGCGCCTATAACTACGTATGGGCATTGAAAGCCTACGTGACAAGTATCGTTGAAACAGATGACGTAGCTAAAGAACTCAAAGAAATAGACTTGACAATCAATGCTGATGAGACAGAATCTGATGCTAATGTCTTTGCAATCGATGATGTTGTGGCAAGAAGCTCAGGCAGAGAATCTGTATTACAACACTACATTGTGTATCGTGGCACCGACCTTAACGATATGGATTCTATTACAGAAACGACAGAAGGAAAATATTTCGATGTCGTAACAAGCGGCGTTTATTACTATCAAGTCAGAGCTGTCTATAAAGATGGTGAAGAAACTTGCGAATCAGAACCTGCCAACTCATTTAGAGATCAAGACCAACTTTATGTCAAGATCGAGGTGCTCGGACTTGATGAAGATAATGTCAATGGCGTCGTGATCTATCCTAACCCAACAAAGGGCGACCTTACTATCAATGCTGAAGCAATGTCGCGTATCACGATAATGAACACCTTGGGTCAGGTCGTTTACGACAATAACGTGAACTCAGATAATGAAGTTATCAATATGGGTCAATTCGATAGCGGACTTTATATAGTACGTATCGCAACAGAAACAGGCGT
>JAZOCI010000144.1:0-3390 GCA_045596465.1 Bacteroidales bacterium
ACGCCACGAGCGAAGAACTTACCGCCAGCACCTATCACGAGTTCACCAACGTTGAATGGATCTTCGTAAGTACCTTGTGGAGAAGTCTTGGTGACTGTGCCACGGAAAGTACAAGGTGAGAACTGACCTTTTGTCAAACCGTAGATACGGTTATTGAAAAGAAGGAGGTTCATGTCGATGTTACGACGTACGGCGTGGATGAAGTGGTTACCGCCGATAGCTGTACAGTCGCCGTCGCCAGTGATGACCCATACTGAGAGGTTAGGGTTAGCGAGTTTCACGCCTGTTGCTATAGCTGCTGCACGACCGTGGATGCTGTGGAATCCGTAGGTGTTCATGTAATATGGGAAACGTGAAGAACAGCCGATACCAGAAACGACAACGATGTCTTCTTTTCTTTTTCCTAACTTAGGAAATACGTCTTCCACTGCTTTCAAGATTGCATGGTCGCCACAACCTGGGCACCATTTCACGATTTGATCGCTTACGAAATCTTCTTTTGTAAGATTAACAACCTGATTGTTATTTATATTTTCCATAGTATTATCTTATTTTAAAAGGTCATTAAACTTATTTTCCAATTCGGCTGTCAAGAATGGCAAGCCTTGTACCTTATTATATTGTTCGTAGATATGTCCAGGGTGTTTCATGCGGAGATAGTTTGCAAACTGACCTCTGTTCATTTCACAGACGACGATCTTCTTATGACCGCTCAACACTTCTTCTGTGTTCTTTGGAAGTGGAGAGATATGGCGGAAGTGAGCGTGAGCCACCGACTTACCTTCAGCTATCATCTTTTCAACTACTGAAAGAACAACGCCGTAAGTACCGCCCCAGCTTACCACCAATAAATCAGCGTTAGGGTCACCGATGATTTCTTGTTCTGGGATATAATTAGCTACGCGGTTGACTTTCTCTTCGCGGAGCTGAGTCATGAGTTCGTGATTTCTTGGGTCGTGTGAAACGTTACCTTTGATATTTTCTTTTTCGAGACCACCGATACGATGACGGAGACCTTCTGTTCCAGGGATAGCCCATTCGCGACGTAATTTATCTTCGTCACGGCGATATGGAGCGTAGTCAGGGTCGTTAGCTTTAGCGATTGGAGGCACGATTGCTGGGAGTTCAGCGACCTTAGGGATGCGGAATATTTCTGTACCGTTACCGAGTGCGCCGTCTGTCAACAAGATAACAGGAGTCATGTGTTCCAATGCAAGTTTACAAGCCTCGTATGCTGAGTAGAAGCAGTCGACTGAGCTCTTAGCTGCCAATACGATAAGAGGAGCGTCGCCGTTACGGCCATATAATGCCTGCATCAAGTCGCTTTGTTCTGTCTTAGTTGGGAGACCTGTTGAAGGACCGCCACGTTGAACGTCGATGACGACGAGAGGAAGCCCTGTCATGACTGCGAGACCTAAGGCTTCTGATTTAAGAGAGAGACCAGGACCCGATGTTGTTGTCACTGACAAGCAGCCTGCGAAAGAAGCACCTATTGAAGATGTGATACCTGCGATTTCGTCTTCTGCCTGATATGCTTTAACTTTCAAGTTCTTATATTTTGTAAGCTCAACTAAGATGTCGGTTGCAGGAGTGATAGGATAAGAACCGATGAAGAGCTGACGACCTGAGCGTTCGCTTGCAGCCATGAGACCCCATGCTGTTGCGACGTTACCAGAGATGTCGCGATATTTGCCTTTTGGAAGTTCAGCAGGTTGGATGCGGTAGGTGTTAGCGAAGACTTCCATTGTGTCGGCATAGCTGTAGCCAGCAGCCACAACAGTCTGGTTAGCCTTGATAACTTCAGGTTTGTTTTTGAATTTATTTTCAAAATAATGATTAAGCTGAGTAATGTCGCGGTTGAAGAGGTACATCACTATACCGAGGGCGAACATGTTCTTCGACTTAAGCATTGCTTTTCTGTCCAATCCAAAATCTTTCAAAGCCTCTATTGTAAGAGATGAGATAGGAGCTTTGATGACTTTATACTGACTGAGAGTATCATCTGTTGTCGGGTCAGCGGCATAACCAGCTTTCTCGAGAGATTTTTCAGTCAAAGAATCAACGTCGAAGATAATTGTTGTTCCTGGTTTCAACCAGCGCATGTTAGCTTTGATAGAAGCAGGGTTCATTGCGACTAACACATCGCAGAGGTCGCCTGTGGTGTGAACAGGTTTATGACCGAAATGTACTTGGAATCCGGAAACGCCGGACACTGTACCTTGTGGAGGACGAATTTCAGCTGGATAATCAGGGAATGTAGCGAAATCGTTACCGGCGAATGCTGTCGAGTCTGAGAATAAGTTACCTGTCAACTGCATGCCGTCTCCAGAGTCACCCGCAAAACGGATAACTACTTGTTCGAGTTCTACAACTTTTGATATTTTTGTCATAAGAATCTTATGTTAATTTTGATTATGCAAATTTTCTGCAAATGTAATTATTTATTGTTAAGGAGTGACAAAAAAATGCACAAAAATAAAAGAAAAAGTTTTTTTTATTTTTTTTGTTTTTATACCGATTATCTTTATATCTTTGCAACAAATTCAAAACTTAAAAAATTATGGCTTATAAAATTTTAGACAATTGTGTAGCATGTGGCACATGTATCGATGAGTGCCCAGTTGGTGCTATTTCTGAAGGCGACATTTATGTAATTGATGCTGACACATGTGTTAGCTGTGGTTCATGCGCTGGTGCATGTCCAAACGATGCTATCGTCGAAGATTAAGAATTAATTATTTTTCGTTAAAAGGGAAAAAGCTCGGCATTTCGTCGAGCTTTTATTTTTATGTCTAAAGTCTAAAGTCCAAAGTCCTTAATGTAGAGACGTGACATATTACAGCGATAAAAATAAACACGATGTAATTGGTGCGTCTCGATGAGTTCTGAGTTCTGAGTTCTAAGTTCTATGTTCTGAGTTCTATGTTCTGAGTTCTATGTTCAAAGTTCTGCGTCAATATTATCTTTAATCTGATTCATCACCTTATCAAAAACAATCAGGTCTTCTTCCTTGATATCTTTCAAAACATTTCTCATCAGGTTAATCGCGACTTCAGTTGTTTTGTTTTTCAACTTCATACCTTCTTCTGTAACGACAATATCATTGATACGACGGTCTTTTTTATTAATGGCTCGATATACCAAGCCTTTCTTTTCCAATGAATCTATAAACTTCGTGACAGAGTTTTTATCTTTTTGGATAATGTCGGCTATGGCTTGTTGCGACAAAGTCTCAGCGTCCCAGAGTACATCCATAACCAAATATTGTTCTGGCGTGAGATTTATATCATTACGACTCAACTCCTTAGCGAAATACTTTATCAAAGAGCAGTTTAAGATATTGATATAAACTGCCACTTTTTTCATTAGAAGCATAATCTTTTTATTGTT
>JAZOCI010000145.1:0-2507 GCA_045596465.1 Bacteroidales bacterium
TCAACACGTTTGGAATTCGGAATATCGACACCGGATATACGAGCCATTATTCTTTCACCTCTTTAATGGTTTAGTTATGCGTCTCAGACGCTGGGCTGGATCAGCCCTGTCTCTGCTTGTGCTTCGGGTTCTCGCAGATGACCATTACGTGGCCGTTGCGCTTGATAACCTTGCACTTATCGCAAATGGGCTTAACTGAAGGTCTTACTTTCATTTAAATAACCCTCCTTATAGGTTTGTTTACTTTGCCGCAATCACTTGGCGCGCCAGGTGATTCTGCCTTTTGTCAGATCATAAGGCGACATTTCAAGTCTAACTCTGTCTCCAGGTAGAATCTTTATGTAATGCATTCTCATCTTTCCTGATATATGCGCTATGATTTGCAAACCATTTTCCAATTCCACTCTGAACATTGCGTTTCCTAATGATTCAACGACTGTTCCGTCTTGTTCTATCGACAATTGTTTTGCCATATAATATTCTTTTTATTTATTGATTTCTTCGATCCATTCAAAACTTGATAATATTTCTGCCTTACCATCACGAACTGCCACATCATGTTCGAAATGTGCGGCCGGCTTTCTATCTTTTGTCTTGATAGTCCATCCGTCTCTTTCTTGAATGATGTCCTTCTTTCCAAAAGTGATCATCGGCTCTATCGCTATGACGATACCTTCCGACAACTTGGTCCCCGTTCCACGTTTTCCGTAGTTCGGAACCTGTGGGTCTTCGTGCATCTTGCGCCCAACGCCATGTCCTACCAATTCTCTTACAACACCGTAACCGAATTGTTCAACATAACTTTGGATCGCATAACCGATATCGCCTATTCTGTTTCCAGAAACAGCTTGCTCTATACCTTTATATAAAGATTCTTTTGATCTTTGAAGAAACAACTTGATTTCTTCCGACACCTCTCCTACTGTGAAGGTATAAGCCGAATCGCCGACATATCCGTCTAATATTGTACCGCAATCCACAGAAACTATGTCTCCGTCGCGAAGCTCATAATTTCCTGGTATTCCGTGAACGACTGCATCATTGACGGATATGCATAGACTTCCGGGGAATCCTTCATAGCCCTTGAACGCTGGTATTGCACCATGATCTCTGATAAATTCTTCAGCGATTCTATCAAGTTCTATAGTACGGATACCCGGACGTATATGCTTTCCTACTTCACCTAAAGTTTTACCTACAAGCAAAGCAGCTTTTCTAAGCAATTCTATTTCACTATCTGTTCTATAATGAATCATTGTTAGAAATCTTATATTCTTCCTGAACGACCTTTAATACGACCTGATTTTGTTAAGCCATCATAGTGACGCATCAAGAGGTGGCTCTCTATTTGTTGTAATGTATCCAAAACAACTCCTACGAGAATCAACAAAGATGTTCCACCATAGAATTGTGAGAACTGTTGATTGACTCCGAGAATAGAAACTATTGCAGGCATGATAGCTACAACGCCTAAGAACAATGAACCTGGGAATGTAATTCTTGAGATAACATCATCAAAGAACTCTTGAGTCTTCTTTCCTGGTTTGACACCTGGAATGAAACCGCCGTTTTTCTTGATATCTTCTGCCATCTGTGCTGGGTTGATTGTAACAGCTGTGTAGAAGTATGTGAAAACAACGATTAACAAGAAGAATACAAAGTTATACCAGAAACCGTTCATATTTGTAAATGCTGTCATGAAACCTGACATAGATTCACTTTGAGTGAAACCGGCAATAGTAATAGGTACGAACATGATTGCTTGAGCAAAGATGATAGGCATGACACCAGCAGCATTCACTTTCAAAGGAATGTATTGACGTACGCCACCGTATTGTTTGTTACCTGCAACACGTTTAGCATATTGTACCGGTATTTTACGAGTACCTTGTACTAACATGATTGTCATGATTATCACGAGGACGAGGGCGACGATCTCGATCAAGAAGAAGATTGGACCACCGTTACCTTGAGTGAAGCGTGACACCACTTCAGCGAACAATGCAAAAGGCAAGCGAGCTATGATACCGATCATGATGATCAAGGAAATACCATTACCAATACCTTTATCCGTGATACGTTCACCGAGCCACATGACGAACAATGTACCAGCTATAAGAATAATTACTGATGAAATCCAGAAGAACAAAGTTGGTGAGCCGCCACAGACAGCTTCTGCTGGGAGTTGAGCACGAAGGTTAGCGATGTAACCTGGAGCTTGAACGCCGACGATAAGGACTGTCAAATAACGAGTGATTTGGTTGATTTTGCGACGACCGCTTTCACCTTCTTTTTGTAAACGTTGAAAATAAGGTATTGCCATACCCAACAGCTGCACGATGATAGAAGCTGTGATATATGGCATAATACCTAATGCGAATACTGAAGCGTTAGCGAAAGCACCACCTGAGAACATATTCAACAAACCGAGAAGACCGCTACTGCTTTGGTTTTGCAATTCGGCGAGTTGATTAGGATCGATTCCTGGGAGAACCACGTAAGAACCG
>JAZOCI010000146.1:0-8930 GCA_045596465.1 Bacteroidales bacterium
GGGAAAATAGGTCGATGCTGACATAGAAAGTTGAGTTTGCCCTCTTAACGAGGGCGAACTCAATTCAAATTTAATACGCCTCTTTAGCTCAGTCGGTTAGAGCATCTGACTGTTAATCAGGGGGTCTCAGGTTCAAGTCCTGAAGGGGGCGCAAGAGAGAGATTACAAAGTGTAATTTTTTATGTTTCATGTTATTAATTGAAGAAATGATTGCTAAACAAGCGGTCATTTTTTTTTATACTTTGAACATAGAACACAGAACTTTGAACACAGAACTTTGAACATAGAACTTTGAACGAAGAACTTTTACTTTAACACTTTAAACCTTTACACCTGACAACAAACAATCAAAATCATATCATGAAAAAATCAGTAATTGGAATCGGTAGCGCTTTGGTCGATATTCTAACACGTATCGACGACGACAATATCTTAAAAGAAATTAACATACCAAAAGGATCGATGCAGTTGGTCGATGAAAAATCATCTGCAATGATAGAGAAAAGCCTTGAGAATTATGAAAGTTCCATGACTCCGGGAGGCTCAGCAGCGAACACGATTCACGCCTTGGCAAAAATGGGAATCGAGTCGGGATTTATTTCGTATGTCGGCAATGACGAAATCGGCAAGTTCTTTGAAGACTCGATGAATTCGGTGGGAGTGAAGCCGATGATGTTTCACAGCGACACAGCTTCAGGAACAGCACGCACTATAATTTCAGCCGACGGAGAACGCACTTTCGCAACAAATCTCGGTGCATCAGTAGAGTTGAACGAAAACGTAATAACACCAGAATTGTTCAAGAACTGGGATTATTGCTACCTTGAAGGTTATCTCATCGCGAACAAAAACCTTTTCAAAAAAGTAATTCACACAGCAAAAGAATGCGGATGCAAAGTCATCTTAGACCTTGCGAGTTATAATGTTGTTGAAGACAATCGCGAGTTCTTGAATGAATTGTTACCAAATATCAACATCATTTTTGCAAACGAAGAAGAAGCTAAAGCATTGACAAACAATAGTGCCGAAGAATCTTTAAATCACATTGCAGAAAACGTTGACATCGCGATAGTTAAAGTCGGCAAGAAAGGTTCATTAATAAAAAGAGGGGAAGAAATCGTAAAGATCGGTTGCAACAAAGTCGATGTCGTTGACACTACAGGCGCCGGCGACATGTACGCAGCAGGATTTTTATACGGACTTATCAACGATTATGATTTGGGAAGATGCGGAACCATCGGAAACCACTTAGCCGAAAGCATCATTCAGGTTATTGGAGCGAAGATGGAAGAAAGTCGTTGGGAATCATTTAAAAAGTTAGCAGACATATAAAATCTGAAAACTTGAGAATCTGAAAATCTGAGAATAAAAAATTCATTTGTCGTTAATTTAGGTTTTTGACAAAAAATCTCAGATTTTCAGATTTTTAATTTCTCAGTTTTTGAGAAAAAATGTATTGCATTATTTAATTGAAATATGTATCTTTGCACTCCAAATTGGGAGAGTACCAATTGTCGTTAAATCAAAGAATTAATTTTTAAACAAACATGAAGATATTCCAAACAGAAGACATTCGGAATGTTGCTCTCATAGGAGCTGCTAAATCCGGTAAGACAACGCTTGCTGAAAACATGGTTTTCGAAGGTAAGCTCATCAACAGAAAAGGCACTACAGAAGGTAAAAACACTGTATCAGACTACCGTCCAATCGAAACAGAACGCGGTATCTCAGTAAACGCCAGTTTGTTGTACACCATTTACAACGACAAAAAAATCAACATTTTAGATACTCCAGGTTTCAGCGACTTCTCTGGCGACATCGTTGCTTGTTTAACAGCTGCCGACATGGCTGTCTTCACAGTCAATGCTCAATCAGGCGTTGAAGCAACATCAGAAAATGCTTGGAAATATGCAACAAAGACCAACAAACCTGTCGTGTTCTTCATGAACCAGTTAGACCACAACAACGCTAACTTCGACGATACTGTACGTCAATTGAAAGAATATTTTGGTGATAAAGTTACTCCAGTTCAATTCCCAGTATCAACAGGCGAAGGTTTCAACGCTGTCATCGACCTCGTGACAATGAAGATGTTAGTCTTCAAAAACGGCAACGGCGCTCCTGAAGTACAAGACATTCCAGCTAACTTAGCCGACAAAGCTGAAGAATTACACGAACAACTCATCGAACAAGCTGCTGCTGGCGATGACGCTCTCATGGAAAAATTCTTCGAAGAAGGTACATTATCAGCTGAAGATATGGAAAAAGGTCTCCACCTCGGTATCATCAACCGCGATATGTTCCCAGTATTGTGCGGTGCTGCTAAATCAGGTGCTGGCGTATCTCGTCTTTTAGAATTCCTTATCAACGCTTGTCCTTCACCAGCTCACGTTCATGCAACAAAAGCTGCTAACGGAACAGAATTCCACAACAGCACAGAAGAAGCTCCTGCAATGTTCTTCTTCAAGATTTCTAACGAACAAAATGTCGGTGACGTTGCTATGGCACGTATCTATGGCGGTACAATCACTGAATCACAAGACTTGGTCAACCCACGTACAGGTAACAAAGAACGTATCTCACAACTTTTGGTTTCAAACGGTAAAACTCGCGAAAGAGTCGAAAAAGCTTGCGCTGGTGACATCATCTCAACAATCAAGTTGAAAGACGTTCGCGTCAACGACAGCTTGGTCGATGCTAAAATCGCTGACACAGCTTTCGAAGGCGTTCCATTCCCAGCACCTATCTTCTCGACAGCTATCAAAGCCGTCAACTCACAAGAAGACGAAAAACTCGGTGGTATCCTCGCCGACTTCCACAAGATCGACCCAACAGTCATCACTTCAATGTCACGTGAGTTAAGACAAAATATCCTTCAATGTCAAGGTGAATATCATCTCAACACAATCAAATGGTATCTCGATAACGTACATAAAATCGCTGTTGAATTTGCAGCTCCTAAAGTTCCTTATCGCGAGACTATCACCAAGACAGCTAACGCCGACTACCGTCACAAGAAACAATCAGGTGGTTCAGGTCAATTCGGTGAAGTTCACATGAGATTAGCTCCTTATTATGAAGGCTACACAGATCCATCAGATCTCCAAGTACGTGGTAAAGATGAATACGATCTCCCATGGGGCGGTAAGCTCATCTTCTGCAACTGTATCGTCGGTGGTTCTATCGACGCTCGTTTCATGCCAGCTATCTTGAAAGGTATCAACGAACGTTTGGAAGAAGGTCCACTCACAGGTTCTTACGCTCGTGACATCATCTGCTACATCTACGATGGTAAGATGCACCCAGTTGACTCAAACGAAATGGCATTTAAGATCGCAGGTCGTATGGCATTCTCAGCAGCATTTAAAAACGCTGGTCCTAAGATCATGGAACCTATCTACGACTTGACAGTCCGTATGCCAGAAGATATGATGGGCGCTGTTAACACTGACCTCCAAAGCCGTCGTGCTATCATCATGGGTATGGATGCTGACCGCAACTACCAAATCATCCGCGCAAGAGTTCCATTAGCAGAAATGGATAGATACTCAACATCATTGAGCTCATTGACATCAGGTCGTGGTACATTCACAATGGAATATGCAGAATACGCACAAGTTCCAACAGATGTTCAAACAAAACTCTTGAAAGCTTACGAAGAAAGCAAGAAAGACGAAGATTGATAATAATCAAAAAAAATCACGTCCGATGGTCGGGATTTTTTTTAACTCAGAACACAGAACTTAGAACTTAGAACACAGAACTTAGAACTTAGAACTCAGAACTTAGAACACAGAACGAAGAACAAAATGATTTAATAATTATTAAAATTTAAAACCAAAATTTTATGAGAAACTTTAGGCAGTATGATTTTTGGCAGGATTCTATGAATCTTGTCAAGAGTATTTATCAATTAACAAATTCATTCCCGAAGTATGATGCTATTATAAATCAAATGCAACGTGCTGTGATTTCTATTCCTTCAAACATTGCTGAAGGTGCATCTCGAATGTCGTCAATTGAATTTGCAAGATATTTAGAAATATCAGTAGGTTCTATTTTTGAATTAGAAACGCAGATAGAATTATCTTGTATGTTAAAATATATAAATAATGACGAATACGACCATCTAATAAAAGATGTTAAAAGTATAGAAAAAAGACTATATCTTATGATCAAGAAACTACGTACAAAATAGTTCTATGTTCTTAGTTCTGTGTTCTGTGTTCTTAGTTCTTCGTTCAATCACCCTATCACTCCGCTGCCCAAAACCACCGGTTCTGTCTCGTGATAGATGACGCCGAATTGTCCGGCAGCAACACCGGAGATAGCTTCGTCGGAAATGATTGTCAAGCCATTTTCGGTGAGCTTCAAATTTCCGAGATTAAATCCAGGCTGATGACGAATCTTATATCTCACTCTTTGATTTTCAGTAAATTCTATAGCAGGATTCATCGTCATTACATCGACCAAATCGATATTGTTTGTATATTGAGCTATCGGGTCGTAGCCTTTTGAGACGTATATAAGATTTTTTTCAGTATCTTTTTTCACCACGAACCAAGGACCTCCGCCGAGACCGAGACCTTTTCTTTGCCCGATGGTATGGAACCAGAATCCTTTATGTTTTCCAAGTTTCTTGCCAGTTTCAAGTTCTATGATGTCACCTTCTTTCTCGCCGACATATTCCTTAATATAATCGTTGTAATTTATCTTGCCGAGGAAACATATTCCTTGCGAGTCGTGGCGCTGAGCGCTTGGAAGTTTATGAAATTCAGCCAACCTCCTCACTTCTGCCTTTGGAAGGTCGCCGATTGGAAACATCGCTTTTGAGAGCTGATGATAAGTTATTCTGGCGAGGAAGTCGGTCTGATCTTTAAAGGTATCGACTGCTGTTCCGAGCCATGAGATGCCGTTTTCGTCGTACCACTGACGAGCATAATGACCGGTAGCTATTCTGTCGAATTGGTAGCCCATCTTCTCTTCAAAAGCGCCGAACTTAATCATTCTGTTGCACATCACATCAGGATTTGGCGTAAGACCTTTACGTACCGAATCCATAGTATAACTCGCGACTCTGTCGTAATATTCTTTTTGAAGGTCTATGATGTCGAACTTACAGCCGTATTTCTTGGCTATGAAAGTCGTTATCTCGATGTCTTCTTCCGAAGGGCAATCCATGAGGTCGTCTTTGCCTTCGAGACCTATTTTTATATAAAATATGTGAGGGTCAAAACCTTGTTCTTTCAAGAGAGGAACCATCACCGAACTGTCGACGCCACCCGATACCAAAGCTGCAATATTCATCGAACTATCTTATTTGTTACTAACAGTTTTCATTTCTGTCTTAACGATTCTCACGAAGCCGACATTTTCGAATTCTTTTTCTGCCGCGCCATAGAACGCCGACTTACGTCTACCCTTATAAGCAGCCCAAGCCTTGTCGCCGTAAGAGAAATGCCACCATTGATCAGGATTATTTACGAAGCGTTGAGATTTCATAATTTTCTTTAACATTTTACAGTTATTTTTCTGCTCTTTGGTAAGGTCAGCAAATTTATAACGTGCATGGTATTTTGTTCCGAAGTCGAAGTCATTTCCATCTATATCGCAGAGTGACAAGTCTATAGCGGCGCCTGTATCATGTCCGCCCATATTAGAATTAGGGTTAGAGACATTGTCATGAACGACTTTAAGAAGTTCGGCACGATACATCTCTGGATTATCTCGCATCACTTTTTCCTCTTCTTTTTTCCAAGCCTCAAACAAGGCTATACGCGAACGATAGGCGCTATAGATCTTCAGATAAACGCCATTCGGGAGATTATCGGCTATCTTATAAAGTTTCTTAGCCACTCTTTTTCTCAATAAAATCGGGTGTTCAACAGTGCTGTCGTTAAAAAATATTTTAGGATGTTTCACGAGTTCCTCCAAAGGTTCGCCACATTCCCTGGCACGAACGATAGAGATGGAATGGCTTGATAATCTTTTCTTAAAGCCAAATTTATAAAATATATAATCAAAATAAAATCTCAGTACACGTCTGTTATTTTTGTCTTTAAGATATACAAGTATCATCACGACAAACGATGCAACAATTACCCAGTTCAACAGCTCTAAGAAATTATATTTTATGTATTCTATCATATTAATTTATTTTAACAATTCAACAATGATGGGACAGTGGTCGGAGAAATTCACTTCTGGCATTATAGAAGCCGACTTCAGTTTTTCATTAAGATTTTCTGTCAGTATATGATAGTCGATGCGCCAGCCTTTGTTATTTTGCTTCGCGTTAGCGCGGTAGCTCCACCAACTATAATGATGCGGTTCTTTGTTCAAGAATCTGAAGCTGTCGGTATATCCATCGTTCAAAAAATCCGTAAACCATTGACGTTCTTCAGGAAGGAATCCCGACGACTTAGCATTACGTATCGGGTCGTGGATGTCGATAGCTTCGTGACAGATATTATAATCGCCGGAGATGACGAGCTGAGGTCTTTCTTTTCTCAATTCGTTGACGTAGTAACGGAAAAATTCGAGCCATTTCATCTTAAAGTCCTGACGTTCATCGCCGCTTGTTCCGGAAGGATGATAGACGCTCACGACTGACAATTCGCCGAAGTCGGCTCGCAAAAAGCGACCTTCGCTGTCGTAAAGCGGGTTATTCATTCCATAAACCACATTATCGGGAGTTATCTTAGAGAGTATCGCGACGCCGCTGTAGCCTTTCTTCTGAGCCGGAAACCAGAAATGCTGATAACCAAGCATCTCAATTTCCATAAGCGGAATCTGGTCCTGTGTAGCTTTAATCTCTTGAAGACAAACGACATCTGGCGAATTATCCTCCAACCATTGAAGAAAACCCTTCGAAATAGCAGCTCTGATTCCATTAACGTTATAACTAAAAATTCTCATCACAAAGATACTTTCTGCAAAGATAAAAAAATATTTCCTTAGAAATACCTCTGTTATTGAGACAATTTTTTATATTTGAAGACTGAAATTTGAATATCGTGAAAATAAAGATAAAAGCTCGTACAATATTATTCGCGCAAAAGATCAACAGATGGCGTCAGACACACATGTCGGAGAAACAATTCATGTTGCTTCTGAGCATACCGACAGGTTTCTTAGCTGGATTGTCTGCTATCATTATCAAGAAATTAGCTCACTTCATAAGAGATTATTTCTATAATGTAGCGACTCATGACGACCATTACGGACTGCTGTTTTTCATACTTCCGGCAGTAGGTATTTTATTCACCATCATCTTCTGTCGTTACATTTTAAAGAGAGATGTAGGTCATGGCATTCCAGGAATTTTATATGCCATTCAAAAGAACAAGGGTGCTGTCAAGCCATATAACACTTTTGCATCCATCATCACGAGTGCCTTGACGGTCGGCTTCGGCGGTTCTGTCGGACTTGAAGGTCCTTCGGTATCGACGGGTTCCGCCATAGGTTCCAACATAGGGCAACTCTTACGTCTCAACCAGAAAAATATTGTCGTGCTAATCGGTATGGGTTGTGCAGCTGCTTTAGCATCAATCTTCCAAGCGCCTATCACGGGCATCATCTTCGCCATCGAAGTGTTTATGATAGATATTTCCATGGCATCGCTCATACCTATAATAGTATCGTCCTTCGTAGCTATATTGACCTCATATTATTTCTTAGGAAGAGCCTTTGAATACACCATCACGACGAGCACCGCTTTCATGCCGTCTAACTCTTTGTTTTACGTAGGGTTAGGACTCTTCGTCGGATTGATGTCGGCTTATTTCATGTATGTTTATTTCAAAGTCGACAAGACCTCGAAGAAGATAAAATCGCCATGGCTGAGGTTTATTTTCGGAGCCACAGGACTCGGCATCTTGATTTTCATCTTCCCTGCATTATATGGCGAAGGCTACGAAGCCATCAACGCGGCCCTCAACGGCGACACCGCCATCTTATTCGAGAACGAATTATTCAGCCCTTTCAGTAATAACATCTGGGTGATACTTGTGATGCTGTTGATAATAATCTTGCTTAAAGCTCTTGCCACCTCATTTACCTTCGCGGCTGGTGGAGTAGGAGGCACCTTCGCTCCGGCTTTGTTCATAGGAGCTTTCTCCGGAATGTTCTTCGCCTTGCTCGTCAACACCTTAGGATTAGGCAACCTCAACATCACCAACTTCGCACTCGTAGGTATGGGAGGCGTCATCGCGGGAATGCTGCACGCTCCTCTCACCGGAATATTCCTCATTGCGGAGATAACCAACGGATACTCTCTCATGGTGCCGATGATGATAGTCTCGGCTCTGTCGTATGCCATCAACAGAGCTTTCTTCAAAGATTCTATCTACACCAAAGCCGTCAGCGACAAAGGAGTACGCGTCTCTCATAACAAAGATGTCAGCATACTTAATATGATTACCATCAACAAACTCATCGAGACCAACTTCAAAACGATACGCCCTGAACAAACACTGCGCGACCTGCTCCCTGTAATATCTTCTTCAACAAGAAATATCTTCCCCGTCGTCGATGAAAACGGCAACTTCAAAGGTCACGTCCTCTTCGACTCTATACGAAACATCATCTTCGACCCAGAACAATACGACACTCTCATCGAAGACATCATGCTCTTCCCCGACTATCTCGTCACCACCGAAGACAGTGCAGAAGAAGTGGTGAAGAAATTTGAACGCTCCGGCAACTATAACATCGCCGTCGTCGATGGAAAGAAATACTTAGGATATATATCTCGAGCTCTTATCTTCACAACATATCAAGCAACATTGAAAGAGATTTCTGATGATTAAACAATGTACAATTAACAATTAACAATTAACAATGTACAATAACTTAGGACTGTAGACCGTAGACTTTAGACTTTAGACTTAAAAAAATGAATATAAAAGAACTTTATAAGGACAGGAGAT
>JAZOCI010000147.1:0-4294 GCA_045596465.1 Bacteroidales bacterium
AATATTTAAGATCTTATAACCATCTGACAATTCGTTTTCATCAGAAAACACCGTAAATGTAACTTGATCAATACCATCGTTATAGATTTCAGTTTTGTCAGCTACGAGTTTCAAAGTAGGTTTTGGATCTGGTTCAGGTTCAACAACTTTAGCGAAGAATTTCACTTCGTTAGAGACGATAGTGTCGTTTTTCTTTGCTATGACGCTGTAATCGCCAGCTACAGTAGTTGTAAATTCATTACCGTTAATCAAGCTGTCGTTGACATAGAATTTTGCGAGGCTTGTTATGTCAGCGCTGTCTTGCACTGCTGTGAATTTGATAACGTCTTTGCCGTCGGCTAAGATAGTGTCGGTTGAAGCGCTCAATGTGACAGGACCTTCGACAACGTCAGTGTTTTCATCATCATTGCCGTCGTCATTGCCGTCGTCATTGCCATCATCATTGCCGTCATCGTTGCCATCATCATTACCATCGTCGTTACCGTCATCATTACCATCGTCGTTACCGTCATCATTACCGTCGTCGTCGCCACCTTCGTCAATGACTTCGATAGCTGTGACTATAACTTTTTCTGATGTTGCATCATCGTAAGTTGCGTAGAAGGAATAAGCTTTTGGTTCTGTTGTTGAGAATGATGTGCCGCCTACTTCTTTATTTGTATCTGAGAAGTAAATACGAGCTTCTTTAGTTACGTCGTCTTCGTCATTAGCGATGACTTTGAATTTTGCCACGTCGACGCCGTCGGCTGTGATTTCTGTTTTATCAACACTAAGAGTAATTGTAGTCTTCTTACAAGAAGGTAGAATAAGACAAAAGATTGTCAATACAAGTAATAGCTTTTTCATATTTATAAATTTATTAAAGATTAATTATGTCTTGCAAAGATAATAAAAGTCTACGGACTACGGTCTACAGTCTAAAGATTTTTTTTAATAACTAAAGACATTAGACATTAGACATTAGACTTTAGACATTAGACATTAGACCTTAGACATTAGACCTTAGACCTTAGACTTTAGACTTTAGCCATTAGACATTAGACTTTCTTCAACAGTTTCTTAATCTCGTTAAGTTTCATCAGAGCCTCGACTGGAGTCAAGGTGTCGATGTTAGTATTTAGGATGTCTTCTTTTATTTGAAGCAAGAGCGGGTCGTCCAACTGGATGAAACTGAGTTGCATGTCGTTGCAGTTTTTTGTCTCTTTCACAGCCTTATTCAGCGACTCATGAGAATGCGATTTCTCCAACATCGAGAGCAGAGAGTCGGCTCTGTCGATGACCTTACGCGGCATTCCTGCCATGGCAGCGACGTGTATACCGAAGCTGTGCGCGCTACCGCCTTTCTTCAGTTTTCTTAAAAAGATGACTTTGTCGTTCATCTCCTTCACGCTCACATGATAGTTCTTGATACGTTTGAAAGAACTCTCCATCTCGATAAGCTCATGATAATGCGTCGCGAACAAGACCTTAGCCTTGCACTGCGGATGTTCGTGCAGATATTCCGTTATCGCCCACGCGATACTGATGCCGTCGTAAGTACTTGTTCCTCTGCCTATCTCATCGAGGAGCACTAAGCTACGGTTAGAGATATTATTCAAGATACTCGCCGTCTCGTTCATCTCGACCATGAAAGTCGATTCGCCGGAAGAGATGTTATCGCTCGCCCCGACTCTCGTGAAAATCTTATCGACTAATCCTATGCGAGCTGAAGCGGCCGGGACGAAGCAGCCGATTTGTGCGAGCAAGACAATCAAAGCTGTCTGTCGAAGCAATGCCGACTTACCCGACATATTAGGTCCAGTGATGATGATGATCTGCTGTCTCTCTCTGTCTAAATAAACGTCATTAGAAATATATTGTTCTCCGACAGGCATCATCTGCTCGATGACAGGATGTCGTCCTTCTTTAATATCAATAACATACGAATCGTCAATGGTTGGCTTCACATAATTATTTCTCAGCGCCACATCAGCGAAGCTCACGAGACAGTCGATTTTTGAAATCAGAGAAGCGTCAAGTTGTATAGGCGCCACGAACTCACCGCAGGCATTTATCAACTCATAATAAAGACGCTCTTCAATAGCATGTATCTTCTCATCAGCGCCGAGAATCTTTTGCTCATATTCTTTAAGTTCTTCAGTGATATAACGCTCAGCATTAGCCAATGTCTGTTTACGAATCCACTCTGCCGGCACCTTATCTTTATGAAGATTAGTAACTTCAAGATAATATCCGAACACATTATTAAATCCCACTTTAAGAGAAGAAATTCCCGTAGCCTCTATCTCACGTCTTTGAATATTAGTAAGATATTCCTTACCTGAACGCGACAAAGCTCTGAGATCGTCGAGTTCCACATCGACGCCGTCGTTGATAAAATTGCCTTTCGAGAGAAGCGCAGGCGAATCTGGATTTAACACCTTCTTAATTTTCTGGCGTATGCTATCGCACACATTAAGCTGCTCGGCATATAACTTCAAGGAGTCGTCTTTACTATCGGCGCAAAGATTCTTTATTATCTCTATTTGGTCGAGGGCGCGAGCAAGTTGCAGCAGCTCACGAGGATTTACGCGCAGTAGCGACACCTTAGAGATGAGACGTTCAAGGTCGCCGACCTGACGTATAGCATCTTGAAACTTATATATCAAATCGTTATTATTCACGAAATAATCGACGATGTCGTAACGAGCGTTGATTTGTTCCTTGTTTTTAAGAGGAAGGGAGAGCCAGCGGCGCATCAGACGGCTACCCATAGGCGAGCTTGTCTTGTCGATGACGTCGATGAGAGTTTTGGCGCCAGCGTTGGAAGAATGCAGAAGTTCCAAATTCCTGATGGTAAATTTATCCAACCACACGAACTGACCCTGGTCGATGCGCGACAAAGAACTGATATACGATATTTTATCATGCTGCGTCTCATGTAGGTAATGAATTGCGGCACCGGCAGCGATAATGCCTTTAGGAAAATCATCGACGCCGAAACCTTTGAGCGAGTTAGTCTGAAAATGACGCGTGAGGATATCGTTGGCATAGTCGTCGGTGAAGACCCAGTCGTCGAAGACTGTAAGATAATATTTATCGTTAAAGTTCTCTATGAACGACTTACGTTTGTTTCTCTGGCAAAGCACTTCGGAAGGGTTGAAGCTCTGAAGCAGTTTGTCGATATATTCGTTATTACCTTGCGTGAGGTAGAATTCACCTGTCGAGACGTCTAAGAAAGCCACGCCCGACTCTTTATCTTCTATATGTATTGAAGCGAGGAAGTTGTTTTCTTTTTGCACGAGGACGTTATCGTCGTAAGTCACGCCTGGAGTCACAAGTTCGGTGATGCCACGTTTCACGATTTTCTTTGTCAGCTTAGGATCTTCGAGCTGTTCGCAGACCGCTACTTTCTGTCCGGCTTTGACGAGCTTAGGGAGATAAGTGTCCAAAGCATGATGCGGGAATCCTGCGAGCTCTGTTGCGGTGGCGGCCGACTTGCCTCGTTTTGTCAAGACGATACCTAAAATCTCGGAAGTCTTTATGGCATCTTCACCGAAAGTCTCATAAAAATCGCCGACCCTAAACAATAGTAAAGCCTCAGGATATTTAGCTTTGAAAGAATAATATTGTTTCATCAAAGGGGTTTCAAGTTCTTGATTTTCTTTGTCTGTCTTTGCCATAAAATCTACCTTAATTTATATCTCACAAAGATAAATATTTTTATTGTCGCTTCGTTTTCGATAAAACATTATTTTTGTCAAAAAAAATCAAGACATGCGTAAACTGACAATGCCCGAGTTAAACAGATTAAGTTTAACAGAATATCAACAAGTTGAGAAATTAGATGTTGTTATTGTATTAGATAATGTACGTTCTTTGAGTAACATCGGCTCGTTTTTCCGCACTGCCGATGCCTTCAGGATTGGCGAGATATTCTTATGTGGCATCACGGCATGTCCTCCGCATCGCGAGATACACAAGACAGCACTCGGCGCAGAAGAAAGCGTGAAGTGGCGTTATTTCGAGACCACCGAAGAAGCATGTAAATATCTGAAAGAAAACAATTACACCATCAACGCCGTCGAGCAAATCGAAGGCAGCGTGAAACTCAACGACTTTGTACCTACAGCAAAAAGCGCATATATCTTCGGCAACGAAGTCGATGGCGTCAACGATGAAGTGCTTCCTTATTGCGACAAAGCTATCGAGATACCGCAGGAAGGAACTAAACATTCGCTCAACGTCTCGGTGACAGCCGGCATAGTGATGTATCACCTATTTAATTCTATGTGGAGTTGAATGTTGATTCTGA
>JAZOCI010000148.1:0-3868 GCA_045596465.1 Bacteroidales bacterium
GAACAGAAGAAACAGTTCATTGAAGAGGAACTTCCAGAGATTGTGAAGAAACTGAAGATGTTTGGAATTTCGATAGAAGAAATCGAAAGACAATTAACAGTTAACAATTAATAATTAACAATTAATAATTAACAATTAACAATTAACAGTTAACAATTAATAATTAACAATGTGAGTCCTGTTAGGGACGACAGAAAATAGGCAGGCATGGAGAGCGTAGCTCGGAATGCCTGCCTAAAAATATATTTATAGTGGACACATTCGATGTGTCCGTACAAATTTTATTATATTAGCGACCAATGCGTTAGGGATTGGAACGGCATCCTTTGCGAGCTTTCTTTTGGGGAATGGGAGCGGGGAATGGGAACGGGATTTTGAGGGCGAGGTGGAGATTGAGCGAGCAAAGATATAGCGGAAAGCCCGACGGCGTAGCCGGAACGCCCAATAAATTAGTAATAAGGAATTGAAGTAGAATATTTTAGGATAGAATAGATTTTATCTTTTTCTCTCGAAGAAACCTTTTAATACTCTGAGACATTCGTCTTGGAGTATTCCTTTTTGTATTTTGGTTTTAGGGTGCAGAAGGTTGCCGTGTTTGCTGAATCCGTTTTTTATGTCGTCGCAAGCCCATACGACTCTGCTGACATGAGCATGAGCCAAGGCACCGGCGCACATCACGCAAGGTTCCAAAGTGACATATAAGGTGCAGTCGTCTAAGTATTTAGCGCCCATGTTATTGAAAGCTGATGTCAATGCCAACATCTCCGCATGAGCTGTCACGTCATTAAGTTGTTCCACTTGATTATGAGCGCGGGCGATGATTTTGTCGTTGCAGACGATGACGGCTCCAACAGGCACTTCGTCGTTTTCCTCTGCTAAGAGAGCTTCGTTAAGTGCCTGTTGCATATAATATTCGTCAGAAAAAACAGATAGCTTCATTTCAGTTTTTGTTTGTTTCGTGGTATAAGTTACCTTCTTCGTCGTAGAATTTCCAGACGCCACATTCCTTGCCGTTTTTGTAGAATCCTTCGTAATTGACCTTGCCGTTTTCATAATAAACGACGGCTTTTCCTTCTCTTTTGCCATCGATAAATTTGCCGATGCTCATCAAACTTCCTGATTTATAATATGCTTTGAATATGCCGTTGCGTTTTCCATCAGCGATAGGTCCTTCAAGATGTTTCACGCCTTCTTTGTAAAACCATACTTCTTCAACCCATGTCCTTTCGCCTTTTCTGCTTTCTTCGTAATAATGAACGACTTTCTTGTTGCCTTCTTCATATTGTTCAACAACGTCTTCAATGATGACATTTCTCGAACATGAAAACATTGAAAGTAATATTATCAAGGCTATAGTGATTTTTCTTATCATAGTTTATCTGTTGAAAGTTAATCTTTTACCTCTGAAATCTTCTTTGAATTTGCCGTTTTCGTAGACCAATTCGCCATTGACGAAAGTGTGTGTTATGCTGCAACTCAACTTCATTCCTTCGTATGCAGTCCAGCCGCATTTGTAATGAACGCTGTTGTTACTTATCGTCTGTTCTTTATTTGGATCTACCAAAACCAAATCGGCATAATAGCCTTCTCTGATGAAACCTCTTTTATTGATTTTGAATAATATAGCGGGATTATGCGACAAAAGTTCTACTACTTTCTCTATTGTCAAAGTCTGTCGTCCGTTGTCTGTCGACTTTTGTCCTTTAATAGCGAGTTCCAAGGCTCCTAAGAGTAAGTGTTGCACTGATGTCCCGCCCGAAGGTGCTGAGAAATAAGGTTTGTTTTTCTCTTCAAAAGTATGAGGTGCGTGGTCTGTCGCTAATATATCTATGTGATTATCAATACAAGCTTGTATCAATGCGAGTTTGTCATTTTCGGTTTTGACGGCAGGGTTGCATTTTAGGAATGTCTTTTTTGTTTCATAGTCTCTGTCGTCGAAAAGAAGATAATGTAAGCAAGTCTCAGCAGTTATCTTCTTATCTTTCAAAGGAATGTTATTATTGAACAGCTGTATTTCTTTTGCAGTGGAGAGATGTAAGATGTGGAGTTGTGTTCCGTATTTTGAAGCTAATTCTGCTGCGTAAGACGATGTCTTGTAGCAAGCTTCTTCGCTGCGTATCAGAGGATGTACAGATGCTGGAGCGTCGTCGCCGTATTTGGCTTTGAAAATCTCCATGTTTCTACGTATTGTGTCTTCGTCTTCGCAGTGTGTGGCGATGAGACATGGAGCTTCTTGGAAGAGACGTTGCAATGTTAGCTCGTTATTTACCAACATATTTCCTGTGCTGGAGCCCATGAAGGCTTTGATGCCGCATACGTTCTTAGGGTCGGTCTTCAGCACTTCGTCGATATTGTCGTTAGAGACACCCATGTAGAAGGAATAATTTGCCATCGACTTCTCCGCTGCTATGTCGTATTTATCTTGTAAGAGCTGTTGTGTCAGGGTGTTAGGTACGGTGTTCGGCATGTCCATAAACGATGTCACGCCGCCTGCTATAGCTGCACGGCTTTCGGTGGCGATGTCGCCTTTGTGAGTCAATCCTGGATCGCGGAAATGAACCTGATCGTCGATAGCGCCTGGAAGTAACAGAAGTCCTTTTGCATCAATGACTTCATAACTGTCGTCAGCATCAAAGTTTGTATTGACTATAATTTTTTCGATCGTCTCACCAGAAATGACAACACTTGCCATAAAAGATTTACCTTCATTGACAAGTGTCGCGTTTTTTATTAAGTATCTCATATTTTTCTTGGTTTAATTTTACCTATCATGCCTCTCCATCTTAGATTGATGACGCCGAAGATAGCTTCTTTGAATATACCTCCTGACATCTTCGATGTGCCTTCAGCTCTGTCGGTGAAGATGATAGGAACTTCTTTGATTTTAAATCCTAACTTCCATGCGGTGTATTTCATCTCAATCTGGAATGCGTAACCGATGAATTTTATTCTGTCTAAATCTATGGTTTCTAACACTTTCCTTGTATAACAGACGAAGCCAGCGGTAGTGTCGCGAGTTTTCATTCTTGTCACGAAGCGGACGTAAGCAGAGGCGTAATACGACATCAGGACGCGACCCATAGGCCAGTTGACAACATTGACGCCGGTGATATAACGTGAACCTATTGACAAATCAGCTCCGTTGGCACAGGCGTCGTGGAGTTTTATAAGGTCGTCAGGATTGTGGGAGAAGTCGGCGTCCATTTCAAAAATATATTGATAATCACGAGCCAAAGCCCATTTGAATCCGTGAATGTAAGCTGTGCCGAGACCCAATTTGCCTTTTCTTTCTTCAATAAAAAGTCTTTCAGGAAATTCTTGCATCAGTCGTTTGACGATGTCGGCGGTGCCGTCAGGACTGTTGTCTTCAATAATAAGAATGTCGAACGACATTGGCATTCCGAAAACATAACGAATGATTTTCTCGATGTTTTCCTTTTCGTTGTATGTCGGTATAATTACAAGATTTTCAGACATAATATTTATTTTTTATGTTATGTTTTTAATTAATTATTGTGAATACAAATTTAATAATTATTGTTTATGAATATACTTTTTTAACGAAATAAAAATATCATTTGTTATTCTTGATAGTAAATTCTTTTTACTCTTTGAGAAATGCTTGTCAGTATTTCGTAAGGTATTGTGTCGCAAGCTTCTGCTAATCTTTCCACAGGATAGTCTTCGTTGAATAAGATAGCTATGTCGTTTTCTTTGCAATCTATTCCCGTCAAGTCGATCATGCACATGTCCATGCAGATGTTGCCTATGATAGGAGCGGCTTTGCCATTGACATAAAAACAAGCGTTACCATTTCCTAATTGTCGTTTCAATCCGTCGGCGTAACCTATTGGTACTACGCCAATTC
>JAZOCI010000149.1:0-3488 GCA_045596465.1 Bacteroidales bacterium
GGATTTGGGAGCGGGGACGGGATTTGGGAGCGGGGACGGGGAGAGCGAGCAAAGATATAGCGGGAAGCCCGACGGCGCAGCCGGAACGCCCAAAGCAATCCACAATTATAATTCATAATTGGACGTTGATAAATCTGAGAAATCGGGGTAATTTGTAGTTGGTATAGATATAGCACGCAAAGTCGCAGAGTTCTGAGTTTAAAGTTCTGAGTTTAAAGTTTTTAGTTCAATGGTAAAAAATCTTTCGTCTTTAGCCTTTATGCTTTTGTCTTTAGGCTTTTCTGTCAATTGTTTTTAGGAGTAGTTCTGTCTATTTCTTCAATAGGAATTCCCTTAGTCTCCATATATTTATCACGAATCATAATGGCAAAAATCTGAGAAAATGCAACAATCTGTCTTCCTTTGTTATAAGCGTAATCTTTCAGTTTTGCCATGTCTTCCGGCAATAAAAACTTCTCTAATTCTATAATTGACGTTTCAATGCAATATTCCTGAATGTCGTATGCGGTTTTTCCTTCAGCATTATTACCGATGTCATTCACAATAACACTCCAATTACGTTCTATCATTTCAGAAACGCCAATTTCCTCTGCCACTTCCTCACCAAGTTTCGTTAATGAAATTGGACTATGATTTTGAGCATACGGCTCTGTGTTTGACTTATAAATATCATTTATTCCCTTTAAGTAAGCGATGTCTCGTCTTATCTCATCAATATTTGCATTAATTCTTTCCGACACCTTTTCTATACTTTCTGCAACTCGTTGGTTTTCCTTCTCAATATTGTTATGGGATGTGTTTATTTCTGTAATTTTTTTGGTCACCCAATGGGTCAGCCAAATACCAAAAGCAATGATTGACGCAACAAACGCAAACGAACCTGCATCTGACGAAATAATGTCTTTTATAAACTGAAATACCTGCATACACTACACCCTTTCCCAATATTACTTTTTAATAACTCTACAAAGTTAAATATATTTTCAAAAATAAATATTCAGTCTTTCAAAAAAATTCAATTTTTAACTAAAAAAATAAACACCTAAGACAATTTTTAAGACTTTATGTTAATTTCCATTTAGAATTCAAAAAATCTTTCGTCTTTAGCCTTTCGTCTTTAGCCTTTTCTTATCTTTGTAAAAATTAATTTTTATCATGGAAAACCTAAGAAATATCATAGAAAACGCTTGGAACGAGCGTTCATTGTTGGAAGACAACAAGGTTCGTGAAGCGATAAAAGAAGTCATTGAATTATTAGACAAAGGAAAAGCTCGCATTGCCGAGAAGATTGACGGCGAATGGATCATCAACGAATGGCTCAAGAAAGCCGTCTTGATGTATTTCCCGATTAACAATATGGAAGTTCAAGAAAGCGGCATCTTTGAATACTACGACAAGATTCCGTTGAAGCGTGGCTTTGAAGAAGCAGGTGTGCGTGTAGTGCCTCCAGCGACAGCTCGTTACGGAGCCTTTATTAATAAAGGTGTGATCTTGATGCCATCGTATGTCAACATCGGAGCTTACGTCGATAGCGGAACGATGGTCGACACATGGGCTACGGTAGGTTCTTGCGCGCAGATTGGAAAGAACGTACATCTCAGCGGCGGCGTCGGCATCGGCGGTGTCTTGGAACCAGTACAAGCCGCTCCTGTCATCATAGAAGACAACTGTTTCATAGGCTCGCGATGCATTGTAGTGGAAGGCGTCAGAGTTGAAGAAGAAGCCGTGCTCGGAGCCAACACTGTCATCACAGCTTCTACAAAAATCATCGACGTAAGCGGAGCAGAACCTAAAGAATATAAAGGTATCGTTCCGGCGCGTTCTGTCGTGATACCCGGCTCATACACCAAACATTTCCCTGCTGGCGACTATCAAGTGAGCTGCGCTTTAATCATCGGGAAGAGAAAAGAATCGACAGATAAGAAGACATCGCTGAACGATGTTCTGAGAGAATATAATATTTCGGTATGAGAAATAAAAAAAGAGACGATGAAAATCGTCTCTTTTTTTTCTGGGTGGAAGATGGGACTCGAACCCACGACCCACGGAACCACAATCCGGTACTCTAACCAACTGAGCTACATCCACCATCTGTTTGCGAGTGCAAAGATACAACTTTTTTCTTTCAAAAATCAAGTTCGACAAGTTTTTTTTTTATTTTTGTTTTCCTAAAGAAAGTGAGATGAATAACGACAAGATATTATCACCGAACCAGATTGCATTACGACGTTTCAAGAAAAATGTCACAGGTGTAATATCATTGATTTTTATCATATTATGCGGACTCATCGCATTATTTGCCTACTTCATAATCCCGGATAAGACGCCTTATGCCAACACGCAGATACTCGAGATAAGCACACGTAAGCCAGGCTTTGAAGTCGATATGCTTCTCGTCCCGAAACAAAATATCGTCGAAGAACCGAATTTTTTCTCACAACTTCTCAACGGAAAGCCTTCTCCTTATCGACAAATTCCATTCGACTCTATAAAAATCGATAAAGATAAAACCTCAGTCTTCGTGTATAATCCTGACGGAAATTGCCGGAACGATGCCGAGATAATTCCAAATATGGAAATCGCGCCAAATGAGATTTTCAGCAATAACGAAGATGCTATACATTATATTAATAGCCATTGCGTCAAGCACAGAAGATTTATTCTCGGCACCGATCAGTTTGGAAGAGACTTCCTAAGTCGACTGCTTTTAGGAACGAGGATCAGTTTCTCAGTAGGTTTCATCGCTGTCTTCATGAGTATATTAATAGGTATATTGATAGGCAGTCTCGGCGGTTTCTTCCGAGGCTGGGTCGACGATGTCATGGTATGGCTCATCAATGTGGTGTGGTCGATACCTACATTATTGATTGTCATAGCCATCACTTTTGTACTTGGCAAAGGTGTCGTTCAGGTCTTCATCGCTGTCGGCTTGACGATGTGGGTCGAGGTGGCACGTGTGACGCGAGGACAGATTCTTTCCGTAAGAGAGATGACGTATGTGGAGGCTGGCAGAGCCTTAGGATTTAAGAATGCGAGGATAATTTTACGACATATCATTCCTAATATCATAAACCCTATCATCGTGATTTCGGCAGCCAATTTTGCATCTGCCATATTATTAGAAGCGGGCTTAAGTTTCTTAGGAATTGGAGTACAGCCGCCCATGCCATCGTGGGGAAGCATGATAAAAGAGAATTATGCCTATATCATTTTAAACGACGCATATTTAGCCATATTACCAGGCATCGCCATAATGATATTAGTATTAGCATTTATGCTGTTTGGCAACGCCTTACGTGATGCTTTAGACGTAAAGAAATGATCAAAACGCAGTCCAACAAGCGTCACGTCTGTTAGCCCTCTTAGAAGCCTTGCTAAGATTGAATTTCAAAGATACATAAAGGTCCATACCTCTCATTTTTCCAAGACCAAGATAATTAGCTATATTCTCTGTCCCCACAGTCAGATAAGCCAATCTGAATGATGCT